>DXOJ01000452.1 GCA_019412865.1 Bacteroides sp.
AAACACAGGTTTTTACACGTGCCCCACTGTTTCTCGATGTCACCGGGCGCAATGACTGGTCGTCTACCCTGCCGAAAAGTAACCGTTCTTTCTTCTATCCGTCGGTCAGCGTCAGTGCAGTGATGAACGAGTGGTTCACGTTGCCGGAACAGATCAGTCTGTTGAAAGTGAGAGGTTCGCTGGCACAGGTGGGCAATGACACAGACCCTTACAAGACATCGCCCTATTATGGCACGAGCGATTTCCCCGGCTCGGCCATCGTATCTTCTACGCTCTATAATCAGGATTTCAAACCGGAGATTTCGACCAATTACGAAACGGGATTCGACTTCCGTATGTTTCACAACCGCATCGGACTCGATTTCACGTTCTATTATAACCGCACCAAAAACCAGATTCTGGATGCTCCGATGGACCCGACCACAGGTTACAGCAAAGCTACCATCAATTCGGGATGCGTCCGCAACCGCGGTTACGAAATCCAGTTGGACGTTACTCCGGTAGTCAGCAGGGATTTCCGATGGAACGCTACTTTCACCTGGTCTAAGAACGAGAACCGGATTCTCTCACTGGCGGAAGGGGCGGATGAGAACCAGTTAATCAGCAGTATCGGTAGTGTGTCTATCATCGGACGTGTGGGTGGAACTACGGGCGATCTCTGGGGATATAAACTGGTACGCGACCCGGAAGGAAATGTGGTCATCAACGACAACGGATTGCCCGAACGTTCGGGAGAGATCGAATACGTCGGCACGGCCTATCCGAAATGGAAAGCCGGACTGTATAACGAATTTTCTTATAAGAACTTCACGCTTAGCGTCCTGCTCGACGGACAAGTGGGAGGTAAAATGTACTCGCACTCGCACCACAAAATGACGGAACAGGGAAAACTGCAACATACCCTGAACGGACGTCTGCCGGGAACGGAATTTTATATGTCGAAAGACGACCCGCGCATCGCTGCCGCCGGACTTTCACCACAAGACGGGATGTACATGATTGCCCCGGGAACGGTGAAGAACGATGACGGAACTTACTCGCCAAACACCAAAGTGGTGACCGTGGAAAGTTATTATAAGGAATATTACCGGATGGCCAATGTGGAAACTAACACGTTCGACACTTCATTCCTCAAGTTGCGCGAAATGAGACTGGAGTACAAGTTGCCGAACAGCACACTGAAGAAAACACCGTTCAGCAAAGCATCGGTGGCACTCTACGCACGCAACCTGTTCTGTATCACCGACTATCCTCTGTTCGACCCCGAATCTGCCGCCCTCAACGGAAGTTCGATGGTGACCGGTGTGGAGACGGGCTCACTGCCTACGGCACGTACTTTCGGACTGAATATTAACGTATCTTTTTAAACACTGACTTATGAAAACCAATAAACTTTTCAAAAATATAGTATGGGGAATGACTTTGTGCGGAGCTCTCTGCACGACTTCCTGCACCAGCTTCGACGAACTCAATACAGACCCCACCCGCATGGATGAGGTGAATCCCGGCACGCTGCTCAACCCGATTTTATACGAAACATCGGTCTACAACTGGAAACGCTACAACAGCTATACCTACGACCTGATGCAATGCGCCGTATCTACCAGCAGCACCAACGGTGTGGGATGGTGGTATATGACGGACAGCGAAGGAGACGGCACATGGACTACTTATTATAAATGGATCAACAACGCCAAAGAGATGATGCGCCTCACCGGAAAATTGCCGGAAGCCTCCAAACAACCCAACTACGATGCTATATCGCTGACTTTGCAATGTTGGTTATACCAGATTCTGACGGATGCCTTCGGTGATATTCCGATGAGCGAAGCCTGCTCCGCCGACGAGGGAATACTTGCACCGAAGTTCGACACCCAGCAGCAGGTGTACCAACAGATTATCGACAATCTGAAAACAGCTAACGAGTTGTTCGACAAAGCTAACGGGTTGATCTACAACCAATCGGGCGAAATGTTGTACAAGACGTCCAAAGGGGATGCAACCGGTATTTTGAAATGGAAGAAGTTCTGCAACTCGCTCCGTCTGCGTGCACTGCTCCGGGTGATCGACGTGCCGGAATTCAACGCGAAACAGGAGCTGCGTACCATGCTGACCGATCCCGCCACTTATCCGGTATTCGAATCGAACGATGATGCTGCCCTGCTTGCCATCAGCGGAACTTATCCGGAGGAAGCTCCGCTCACCCGTCCACAGGATTTCACTTCTTATGTTCAGATTTCAGAGTTCTTTGTTAATCTGCTGAAAGGTTGGAACGATCCCCGTCTGCAGGTGTATGCAACACAGGTCACTCTCCCCGACCAGACTAAAGATTATGTGGGTTTGCCCAGCGGTTATCAGGCGTTGCCTTCAATCACTGCTTCGGGACTGAATCAGGAAATGGCGAAGGCACCTATGAAACTTGCCATGATGCCTTATGCCGAAGTGGAATTCATCAAAGCGGAATTACTGAAAAAAGGAGTGATCGACGGAGGAAGTAGCGCTGCCAAAGAGGCTTATCAGAAGGGAGTGCAGGCGGCTATCGAACAGTGGGGACAGAAAATGCCTGACCATTATTTTGAAAATCCGGAAGCTGCTTATGATGATACGCTGGAACGAATCATGAACCAGAAGTTTGTCGCACTGTTCTTCTGCGATTATCAGCAGTGGTTTGAATATAACCGTACTGGTTTTCCTGTGTTACCTGTGGGGCCCGGCATCGCAAATGCTAATAACAAAATGCCGAAACGCTTTAAATATCCATCTGCTCTGCAGCGTACTAATCTGAAGAATTATCAGGCGGCTAAAGCGAACATGGGAGGCGATGACTTCCATATCCGACTGATGTGGCAGCAATAAATGAATGTGTCGGTCACCAAGATTGCGGCAATAATTATCATTTCAATCAATCTTTAAAATTCAATGAATATGAAAAGAATAATCAGTATGGCTGTTGTGTTAGTTATAACGATGGCAGCAACGGCGCAAAAAGGAGAGCTCGCCATGAACGAGAATATCTCCGGAAAAAACCATATTTCCAAAAACGAAAAAGAAGCTACTCCCGTAGGCAAAAAGCCGAAAGCGGTGTTTATATTCGACGTGTATGGAGAAATCCCGACTACCAAACCAGTGTTTGAAGCGGAACATTATCTGGGGAGTGACATTACCGGAAAATGGAATACTTTCATCCAGAATTATACGCATGAGTATGATGTAACAATCGGATTTACGGATTCTTCGGTCGAAATTTTGAAGCCTTCTATTTACAAGGCGGTTAATAAGGTGAATAAATATTATAAGAAGGCATTGAAGAAAGAAGAGGTGAGCCGGGAAGTTGCTACATTCAACATGGGTCATATTCTGGATTGCGCCAATGTGATGTGTTTCGATGATAACAGCAAGTCTTTTGAGGAGGCTCTCAAGTCGGCAGATGAACCGGAAGAAATTATCGCATTATTCAATCAGGTTACTTTAAGAAAGTTATAAGCAATGAAAAAGATCAATTTTAGAAAAACGCTGTTTGCAGCGGTTTTGCTTTTCCAGCTGAACGCTATTGCCGCCTTTGGTCAGACGGTGGTGAAAGGTAGTGTGAAAGATAATACAGGTAAACCCATCAGCGGTGTAGTGGTGACAGACGGGGCACATTTCAATACGACTGATGCAGAAGGAAATTATGTTCTGAACACTGATCCGACACGTTATCCAATGGTTTACATCTCTACTCCGGCAACGTATGAGCTTCCTTCCAAAGAGGGGATAGCCGATGGTTTCTATCAATATCTGGATGCCGGGAAAAGCGAAAACCAATGTGACTTCGTATTGACTAAACGGCAGAAGCCGGTGGATGAATTTGTCTACATCGTCCTTTCCGACCCGCAAGTGAGAAACGAAAAGCAACTGGACCGCTTCCGCACGGAAACAGTGCCCGACCTGAAACAGACTGCCGACTCACTAAAGAACTTCGAAATCGTCGGCATGGGACTGGGGGATCTGGTGTGGGATGCCATGAATCTGTACGCTCCTTACCGGCAAGCGGTGTCCAACTTAGGAATGACGATGTTCCAACTGATGGGAAACCACGACTTCAACCTGCTCTACAAATCTATAACGCAGACGGATCATCCGGCGGATGGTTATGGGGAACAGAATTATTATCAGTCATTCGGCCCGGCCAACTATTCATTCAATATCGGTAAAGTGCATGTGATAGCAATGAAGGATATTGATTACGACGGCAACAAGAAATACACGGAACGCTTCACGCCGGAAGATTTGGACTGGTTGAGAAAAGATTTAAGTTATGTGCCTAAAGGAAATATCGTGTTCCTGAACGTTCACGCTCCAGTAGCTAATAACACGGTAGCTGCGGGGGGAAATGCGCGCAACGCCAATGCGCTTTTCCAACTGTTAAGGCCTTACCAAGTACATATTTTCTCCGGACACACGCACTTTTATGAAAATCAGTTGCCCGCTCCTACCATTTACGAACATAATATCGGGGCTGCTTGCGGCGCATGGTGGGCAGGACACGTGAATCGTTGCGGAGCACCGAACGGTTATCTGGTGGTACAAGTGAAAGGTGATGATGTGAAATGGCGTTACAAGGCAACAGGGTGTTCGCCGGACTATCAGTTCCGGCTTTACCAACCGGGAGAGTTTGAAAGCCAGAAAGACTATGTGGTAGCCAATATCTGGGATTGGGACTGGACGTATACGGTAAACTGGTACGAAGATGAAGTGTTGAAAGGTGCTATGCAGACTTTTGACGATGAGGATCAGGATTATATCAATATGGTAAAGGGAAAGAAAACGGGTTATCACACACGCCATCTTTTCCGTGCACAGCCTTCCAAAGATGCAAAATCTGTCAAGGTGGTGGTTAAGAATCGTTTCGGGGAGATATTCACGGAAGAGATAAAACTGTAGTTTTATTTCAGTCTGTTTATACTGGTAGTAATTATACTAAGATTATACCGGGTAACTACTCAGGTATAAAGTCATATTGATACTTCTCACTGTTCAAGAACAGCA
>DXOJ01000453.1 GCA_019412865.1 Bacteroides sp.
TGATATAATAGGATAGATTATGAAGAAATATTTCTATAGATTATTACCAATTTGCCTGTTTATCCTTGTAATGACAGGCTGTAATGACACCGAGACGGTTATCTCTATCGGAGAAGCCCGGAATCTGGTGGCCGAAATCAGTACTCAAAGTGCTGCTATCGGAGATAATGTGACCTTTACTGTGAAGGTAGATCAGCAAGACAATCAGTTGGCACTCGAAGAAGATATAGACGTTGTTCTGACTTTTGCAGGTAAGAATGTAGAAGGAAAGGATGTCCCTGTATCTGATGTCTTTGAAGGCTTTGCCGGTCATCTTTTTATGAAGAAAGGTGAGAAACAGGGATTTACCGAATTTAAGGTAAAGAACGATCTGGCTAAATATCCTATATCGGGTACTATCACCGCTTATGTCAGAGGATACAAGATCAATGCGGCTGAACGTCCGATTGTGGTATCTGATAAACACTACACCATCTTGTCATTGAAGAACAATTCGGACAATACGGTGAAAGAGTATGGCTCATTTATTCTGGTCGCTACGGTAGGAGCGTCAGCTAAGGAAGATGTAGTCGTTCATATTGATGCGGGTGAAGATGCGGATAAATATGAGAATCTGCCGAGCGAATTGGTGGTGAAAGCCGGGTATAAAACAGCTGAATCTGAACTTATATGGGTGAAAGGAGAGAAAGGACCGAATACTTTCACTTCTGTGTCTATGTCTTTTGCTACCGATTCTGAAATTCATCCGGTATATGGGGACGAGTTGGAAATTAAGGTTACTGATACGGATGCAGGTTTGACTCCGGGCACCGAGTTAACCAATGAGCAATGGGTTTATACAGATCCGGATCAGATATTTGTATCAGCCAGCAATAAAAAGGCTGTAGAAAAATGGGATGAGGTCAGAGCTGCGTCAGCACTATTGATAAAGGAGGGTGATCCGCATCCGAATGAAGCGTTAGCTGCTGAAGGATGGACATTCCTGAATTCTTATGAGTTCCATCCGATTGATGCTTTGACAGAAGGTACCGGACTCCCCAATCAGTATGGTAATCGTCCTCCACGTTTTATGGCGGCACAGAATGTGGCTAACACACAGAAAGTACAAGCGGTTGTAAATGAGAAATATGCAACGATGACTCAAGATGGATATTTGAAAATGTGGTGTGCGTATGATCCGGGAATCAGTGTGACAGGGGAAATTACGGGAACAAGAGATTTTGGAGTTTCCTCCCTCTATGCAAGTAAGTTTGATGGTGTGCCTACGGGTGCTGATTCTTGGGAATCCAGCAATGTACGCGTTTTGCCGGGCACTCGTGTGGAAGTTAGAATCCGTGTGCGTGGAAAGAAACACTCTTTCAACTCGGCAGTCTGGTTCCAAGGAAATATCAGAGGTGTGCAATGGTCTACCTATGGTGAGGTTGATCTTCTGGAAAATCCGGCTACCAATGCGAATCCGAATGGCGCTTGGCAGACTTTCCACTGGAATGATATATCCACTTCATCCGGTGATAAGTATAAACCGTCTTCAGGACAGTTGATAATATCGGATATGGATGAATTCGATATCTATTGGATGGAATGGAGAGATAATAACGAGATTGCTTTAGGTATTAATGGTAAAGAGAATGTACGCATGAGGACTGACGGCAGCTATACCGGAATAGCTAATGGAACGGCTTCATGGAACTCGTCTACACATTGGCCGTTTACGGACAAATACAATACGGAAGGGTTACATTTACTATTGACATTTGCCGGATGTAATGAATGGGCGCTTGGTGACGCTGCGGCAGAACAGGCTGCTAAAGATGGTAGTTGGGCAAACGACTTTAAGCATATTTCTTATCAGGAAAGTAAGTCTAGCAATGATACGCCACGTATGGAAATCGACTGGATACGTTTCTATAAGAAGCCAACCTACGACTATTTTGGAAGTGGTACTCCAACGCGTAACAAACCAATGTATTAATGGTTGTTGAAATAAAGATATTTAATCGAACAAACTTTTATATAGTTATGAAAAAGGTTTATCACTTATTGAGCGTTGCACTGCTGGGCGCAATGGCACTAACCTCTTGCGAAGAGGACAAGATAGTGAATGAAAATAACGGTGAAGGGAACGAAACCGACAAGAATCTGACTGATTATTCATTTATAGCTTCTATTAAACAGTCCGCCCCTTTGGGTCGCAGCAATTTGCAGAATGGAGTGTATACATGGAATAAAGGAGATGCTGTTACATTATGGAATCGCAACTTCGGAGCCGGCTATGATTTCTCTATCACCCCGGGGTATAATGACAACCAACCTGACAAATCTGCTGAATTCACAGGAAAAGCTGCTGTAGAAAATGGCCATAAGCTGATTGCGGTATTTCCACGGAAAGAAGCAAAAACATTTAATGACCTGGCTACCTTTTCTATGCCGGAGACATTTACTCAGACTGGAAAAACAGCAGAACTGGCAGCCACTACCTATATGGTTGCCACCGGGGATGTGACTGATAATAAGATTCCTGCATTAACGTTTTCACCATTGACTGCATTGATACAGTTTGGTTTGAAAAACACGTCGGACCGGGAACTGAAGATTCGCTATATTACGCTGGAGAGTGATGATGATGTATTTCCCGCAGAGTTGAAGATCGACGAAGACGGAGTGGTACAGAGTCTTTCAGGTATGCGTAACAAACTGACACTTGACATGAGTGGACAAGCATTGGCGCAGAATGAAACATTAAACGGGTATTTGAATATATTACCTACAACCTATGGTGATACCCGGTTGATGAAAAGTACGACCGAACTGAATATTACAGTAAGCGTTTTGAATAATGAAGTGGAACAGGATATTATCCTGCTGAAAAAAGTAAAAGTCAAAGATTTGGAGGATAACATCGGACTTGATATGGATGCTACTGCCAATCAGTTTGCAGCCGGCAAGCATTATAAAATGGATTTTGAGGTAGATTATCGTTTCAGAATTCCTGATGAGGGCTATATGATCGATGATGATGGAAATATTCATATCTATAATAAGACTGGATTATTCGGATGGAATAAAATTGCGGATGAATACCGTAAGGCAACTGTTACTTTAGAAAAAGAATATATCGATGAACCGGCAGGGGATGGAATAAAAGTGATTGATATGGGTAATGAACTTTGGGAACCTATTAGTGCGTTTGGAGGTGTATTTGAAGGTAATGGTGTTACCATCCGCAATTTGCAAATAGCTAATAAAGGTTTTATTGCTACCAATACGGGAACTATCCGGAATTTGACTTTGGAAAATGTAAGTTTCTCTGCTGATATCACAGAGGGAGCAGGAGCATTGGCTGCCGAAAGTTCAACGAGTGTCATTCAGAATTGTACAGTCAAGGGAGTGACTGCAACCGTTATAAAACCGGTAGTTTTTGGTGGTTTGATCGGTCGAAACTCCGAAGGAAGAATAGAAGGTTGTCAAGTTATCAGTGGAACTATTAACCTTAATTTGAGTGGTGCTGGTAATTCTAATTATGGTGGCTTGGTTGGTGAGCATTTTAATGGAACGGCTCTTATTATAAATTCGTATGTCGGTGCAGATGTAACAATCAAGCATCCTAGTAACTCTAGTGGTGCATCCTGTGTCGGCGGACTTGTTGGCTGGAACAACTCCGGTAAAGTCAAAGGTTGTTACTCATTAGCCAAACTTGAGGTTTCTTGTTCCGGACAAGTAGGAGGACTTATAGGGGCTAATAGTAACGGTACGGTTCTGGCCTGTTATGTAGCCGGTTCAATTAGTGGAACTATCCATAATAATACTGGCGGTTTCATTGCACAGAATACCATTAATAATGCTGATGCTACTGTGACGGCTTGCTACTCGACCACGCAGATAAATGTGACTAATAATGCCGGAAGTAATAAATTGGGAGCTTTCGTCGCTTCGAATTCAACAGGAATCAACCAGTGTTATTTCGTAGGCGAAACGGTGACTAATCCTGTAGGAAGCGGATCGGCAAATGGAATTAGTAAGGTAACAGCCACTCAGCTCAAGGATAAGAAGCGTCAGATGAATCTGGCAATAGAAGCCAAGGATCCTGAATTTGGTTTTAGCTTTAAAGTGAATGAGGATGCCGGAACTAATATATACTGTCCGTTGATTCTACAGGGGGCTGTGAAAGAACCTGGCTTCGGTGGATCAGATTTTGGAGATGGTGGTGATATTTAAATAACTAATAACAGAAAAAAATAAATCATGAATAAAATCTATTCTTTATTAGGAATCGGGCTGCTAAGTGCAGCCACCCTAAGCTCTTGTAAAGAAGATGTTTTCATTGAAGGTGGGGATGAATTGCAACGGGGAGAATCACAGACTTATGTGGCTGTTGCTTCTATCCGGGGGTATGAAAATACGGACAGAGAATCATCTACACGTGCCAACGTACAAGATGACGGTAGTTCCTTTATGTGGAATGCCGATGATAAGGTTACACTTTGGAATGGAACAAATGGCTATGATTTCACAACCATAAATTATGATGAGAGTGAACCGTCGGGAAATGTGGAATTCACAGGGAATGGTAACTTTGAAGAGGGAGCTACTGTTTGGGGAATCTATCCGAAAAAAGATGCTCCGACTCCAGGGAATGTTTTCACTTTTACGTTGGGAGATGCTACGCAAAGTGCCCAAAAAGCAGAGCTGCAGAATACGATGCACATGCTTGCTAAAGGCACGGTGAATGGGACTACCGTCACCAATCTTAAGTTTGAACATTTGACAGCTCTTTATCAGTTTAAATTCACCAATCGAAGACCGGATGCCTATAAAGTGACAAAGGTGGTTGTTTCGGCTGATGCTGCTATTTTCCCAAAAACGTTGACAGTTTCGAGAGAAGAGAAAACGTATGGTGATAAAAGTAATAGTCTGACTTTGTCTATGACAAGTTTGGAAATGGCAAAGAATGAAGTTGCATACGGTTATTTGAGTTTCTTCCCGATGGCAGACATGACAAAGGATACAGAATTATTGCTGTCCGATGAAACTTTTTAAGCTGAAATAATAAAGGGCTGTTTC
>DXOJ01000454.1 GCA_019412865.1 Bacteroides sp.
CAACTGAATATTAACTTTAGTCATTATGCTGCTTAATTTTGATTAGTTACTTATTGATTAAATCCATATATTTGTCTCCAACATCAACACAGGAACTTATACAACTATATCTCTCCTGCTAAACTATAAAACAGAATAATCATGAAGACAAAACATTTACTTGGAGCGCTACTGTCATTTCTTTGTACCATTTTCCTTTTTAGTTGTGGCAATGACGATGAAAAAAGAATATATCCTTTATCTTTCGAAAAAGAATATTATGAACGACCCTTGCTAGGAGCAGCCAATATTATGATTAGAGGCGGCAACAGAGACTACACTGTAACTGTCGAAAAAACTGAAATTTTAAGTATAGATGTAGATTTGTCCAGTTCAATAGGAATGGGGAGTTTAAAAATCTATCCTAAAAAGAAAGGAGAAACAAAAGTAAGCGTAAAAGACAACATCACCAACGAAACTGTCGATTTAAAAATTAAAATTACAGACGTATATCTGGCGTATTCAATAAAAGAAAGCAATCATCCGGCACTTTCCAATGGTACTGCGATCTATCTGATCAACAATGAAGCAAAAGACTGTTATTTCTTCCGTTATATTTACGCTCAACACGAACTATCCCCTACTCCGATAGCCAAAGGAACATACGATTTTTCAGTCAAATTAGAAAATGGCTCCGGTAACTCATCACCTACACATGCCATACCTTATTTAACATTAAATTATGCGTCCGATGAACAAGGAAATTTCACAGATGCATCAATCCCTCCCACCCTTCACAAATTAAGATTTGAACTATTTGATGGAGTTACAAACGCAAATGCTGTTGTCAATCTTATACAAAGATATTTAAAGGTAGATTGGGAGCAACTTATTAACAATGCTCCTACTAGAAGTGACTATTTGATCATACCATCGCTGAAGACAACAATAGATAACACGGATTATACCATTATAGGCACTCTTGATACCCGTCCGGAAATACCGGAAAATATTTTAGAGTGACCCATAAAAGATATGAGGCGGAAAATAATGCAAAGCATAGAACGTATGAAAAAATAGCGTATATTTGCGGGCAAAAAAATACAAAATGACTACTTACAAGCTTCGTATATTACCGCTATTTTTACTTGTCATTGGGCTTACAACGCTTACTTCAAGCTGCAAAAAGAAAGACATGTCACTGAAATTGAACAAGCCGCACAACATTCGTGGCGTTGTCAGTTACAAACGTTCTTTCCCTGATTTGAACGATGCACATCTGGAAGTCGCTAAAAAGATAGGTATCAGCCCGCTGGCAGACCGAGAAGAAGCGGAAGCAATGAAAGAAAAGTTGACTCATATCACTGACAATGAATTTTATGCAGTGGATTCATTGACACATTCCATTCCCTACCTCGTTCCACGTGCCAGCGCATTGCTCGATACAATCGGCTCCAACTTTCTCGATTCATTGGCTGCCAAAGGTCTGAATCCCAATCAGGTAATCATCACCTCCGTACTACGTACTGAAAACGATGTGAAACGTCTCCGCCGTCGCAATGGAAATGCCTCCGCCAACTCGGCACATTGTTTCGGGGCTACTTTTGATGTTAGTTGGAAACGTTTTAAGAAAGTGGAAGATAAAGACGGTCGCCCTATGCAGGACGTGAGTGCCGACACACTGAAGCTTGTTCTATCCGAAGTTTTAAGAGATCTACGACAAGCTGAAAAATGCTATATCAAATACGAACTGAAGCAAGGTTGTTTCCATATTACTGCCCGATGAACGGAAGATGAATGTAAATTGCAGTAAAATTCACCTCTAAACAATCAGAGAATCCAAAACGTTTCATTAAATTTGCAGAAATTTTTCTTTAATACGATTGAATGATAGAGAAACTGATTGTTCTTGAGGATATTGATCCGGTTATTTTTTACGGCGTAAACAACGCCAACATACAGTTAATTAAAGCTTTATATCCAAAGCTACGCATAGTTGCCCGAGGCAATGTCATCAAAGTGCTGGGCGACGAGGAAGAAATGTGTGCCTTCGAAGAAAATATCACCAAACTTGAAAAGTACTGCGCCCAATATAATTCACTGAAAGAAGAAGTTATAATTGACATTATAAAAGGAAATGCGCCGCAAACGGAACAGACAGGAAACGTGATTGTGTTCAGCGTCACGGGAAAACCTATCATCCCCCGAAGCGAAAACCAGTTGAAACTGGTAGAAGGATTCGCCAAGAATGATATGGTATTCGCCATCGGTCCGGCAGGTTCGGGAAAGACATACACCGCTATCGCTCTCGCCGTACGTGCATTGAAGAATAAAGAAATCAAAAAAATCATCCTTAGCCGCCCCGCCGTAGAAGCCGGAGAAAAGCTCGGTTTCCTGCCCGGCGACATGAAAGATAAGATCGACCCATACCTGCAACCTTTATACGATGCCCTGCAAGATATGATACCTGCTGCCAAGTTAAAGGAATACATGGAATTGAACATTATCCAGATTGCCCCGTTAGCCTTTATGCGCGGACGCACGCTGAATGATGCGGTCGTCATTTTGGATGAAGCCCAGAATACCACCACACAGCAAATCAAAATGTTCCTCACCCGTATGGGTATGAACACCAAGATGATTGTGACGGGAGACATGACACAGATTGACCTCCCCGCTTCACAAACATCGGGATTGGTGCAAGCTCTCCGCATCTTGAAGGGAGTGAAAGGTATCAGTTTTGTTGAACTGAATAAAAAGGATATCGTACGCCATAAATTGGTGGAACGTATCGTGGATGCTTACGAAAAATTCGACAAAGAAACGAAAGCCGAACGTAATGGTTCACCACAGAGGACACAGAGTACACAGAGGATTTAATCCTGATATTTCAATAAACTCTCTGTGTACTCCGTGTCCTCTGTGGTGAAATTAAAGAAAGAAGCATAATTTTAATATATATCATTATGAATGCATTAACAAAAACAGATTTCAACTTTCCGGGACAAAAAAGCGTGTACCACGGAAAAGTGCGCGATGTGTACAACATCAACGGCGAAAAACTCGTCATGGTAGCAACCGACCGTATTTCGGCCTTTGACGTAGTACTTCCTGAAGGTATTCCTTACAAAGGACAAATGCTGAACCAGATTGCAGCTAAATTCCTCGATGCCACTACTGACATCTGTCCGAACTGGAAAATAGCTACTCCGGACCCAATGGTGACGGTAGGTGTATTGTGTGAAGGTTTTCCGGTAGAAATGATTGTACGCGGTTATCTGTGTGGTAGCGCATGGCGTACTTACAAAAGCGGTGTACGCGAAATTTGTGGCGTGAAGTTGCCGGACGGAATGCGCGAAAACCAGAAATTCCCGGAACCCATCATTACTCCGACTACGAAAGCTGAAATGGGATTGCACGACGAAGACATCTCTAAGGAGGAAATCCTGAAACAAGGACTGGCTACTCCGGAAGAGTATGAAATTCTCGAAAAATATACATTAGCCCTTTTCAAACGTGGTACTGAAATCGCAGCAGAGCGCGGACTGATCCTCGTAGATACAAAATACGAATTCGGTAAACACAACGGTACTATCTACCTGATGGACGAAATCCACACTCCGGATTCAAGCCGCTATTTCTACTCTGAAGGTTATCAGGAACGTTTCGAAAAAGGCGAACCGCAGAAACAACTTTCTAAAGAATTCGTTCGTGAATGGTTGATGGAAAACGGTTTTCAGGGCAAAGACGGTCAGAAAGTACCGGAAATGACTCCGGCTATCGTACAAAGCATCAGTGACCGTTACATCGAATTGTTCGAAAACATCACCGGTGAGAAATTTGTGAAAGAAGATACTAGCAATATCGCTGAACGTATATTCAAAAACGTCGAAACTTTTTTGAATAGCTGATTAGCGATAAATGACAGATAATAAATGATAGTTG
>DXOJ01000455.1 GCA_019412865.1 Bacteroides sp.
GGTGAAATTCTTTCCCATTGTAAATGGTTAGTTTGTTTGATGGAGGAAAGGGTGGCTCGGAGAGTCGCCCTTTTATCGTATATAAGTTTTGAATCTAATGATTCTTCTAATCTATTTGAGTACAAATGTCACTTTCTATCGTCTCCTTTGTATAAAAGATACAAATATAGAATATACAAATGAAAAAGTTAAGAAATACATTAGCCGCAATAAGTCTTCTGTTTCTGGCTTCTTGTGGGGGGAACAAAGACTACTATATATTCACTTCGTTTCATGAACCGGCTGATGAGGGATTGAGATATTTATATAGTGAGGATGGAATGCATTGGGATAGTATTCCGGGAATCTGGTTGAAACCGGAATTGGGGCAGCATCAACTAATGCGGGACCCTTCAATGGTGCGCACTCCGGATGGAACTTACCATTTGGTCTGGACTACAAGTTGGAAAGGCGATTTGGGGTTTGGTTACGCACATTCCAAAGACCTGATTCATTGGTCGGAGCAACAGATGATTCCTGTAATGGCAGACGAACCGACTACCATTAATGTATGGGCTCCGGAGATTTTCTATGACGACGAGAGTGAACAGTTTATGGTCGTATGGGCCTCTTGTGTCCCCGGGCGTTTTGAAAAGGGGATAGAGGAAGAGAATAACAATCATCGTTTATACTATATCACTACAAAAGATTTTAAGACAGTTTCGAAAGCAAAACTTCTGTACGACCCGGGATTCAGCACCATTGATGCTGTCATAGTGAAACAGGCGAAGAATGACTATGTCATGGTGCTTAAGGATAATACCCGTCCGGAGCGTAATCTGAAAATTGCTTTTTCCGATTCTATGACCGGACCTTATTCGCCGGCATCCCAGCCTTTTACTGAATCCTTTGTAGAAGGACCGTCTGTAGAGAAGTTGGACGATGATTATCTAATCTATTTTGATGTGTATAAGAAAAAAATATATGGTGCTATGCGTACAAAGGATTTCCGGAACTTTACAGATGTAACAGAAGAGGTAAGCATCCCTGTGGGACATAAACATGGAACAATATTCAAAGCTCCGGAATCACTAGTAAAGGCATTGCTGGAAGAAAAGAAATAAATCCGGAACTAATTTAAAATCAGAAATAAATCATGAACAACTCTGCTAAAATTCTTTTTGTACTGGCTGCCGGATGGTTGACTACTACAGCCTTTGCACAAGATAGAATCCATTATACAGGAAAAGAATTATCAAATCCTGCTTATCACGACGGGCAACTGTCTCCGGTAGTTGGAGTGCATAATATTCAATTGGTACGTGCCAATCGCGAACATCCGGATGCTTCGAACGGCAATGGATGGACTTATAATCACCAGCCGATGCTCGCTTATTGGAATGACCAGTTTTTCTATCAGTACCTGGCAGACCCTTCTGATGAACACATACCGCCTTCACAGACTTTTCTGATGACTTCAAAGGATGGATATCACTGGACGAATCCGGAAATTGTATTCCCTCCTTATAAAGTGCCTGATGGATATACCAAAGAATCTCGTCCGGGTGTGCAGGCCAAAGATCTGATTGCCATTATGCACCAACGTGTTGGATTCTATGTCTCTAAATCCGGCAAACTGATTACAATGGGGAATTATGGAGTTGCTTTGGACAAAAAGGATGACCCCAATGATGGAAATGGTATTGGCCGCGTAGTTCGTGAAATAAAGAAAGACGGTTCTTTCGGGCCGATCTATTTCATTTATTATAATCATGGATTTAATGAAAAGAATACCGATTATCCGTATTTTAAGAAAAGTAAGGATCGTGAGTTTGTGAAAGCTTGCCAGGAAATTCTCGATAATCCGCTGTATATGATGCAGTGGGTGGAAGAAGCCGACCGTGAAGATCCTCTCATTCCGTTGAAGAAAGGATATAAAGCATTCAATTGTTATACATTGCCGGATGGACGTATTGCCAGTCTTTGGAAACATGCACTTACTTCTATCAGTGAGGATGGCGGACATACTTGGGCAGAACCAGTGCTTCGTGCAAAAGGCTTTGTCAATAGCAATGCAAAAATCTGGGGACAACGTCTAAGTGACGGAACGTATGCTACAGTATATAATCCATCGGAATTTCGTTGGCCGCTAGCTATCTCTTTGAGTAAAGATGGGTTGGAATATACGACATTAAATTTAGTGCATGGTGAAATCACTCCAATGCGTTATGGAGGAAATTATAAATCATACGGTCCCCAATATCCACGTGGTATTCAGGAAGGTAATGGAATACCTGCAGATGGTGATTTATGGGTTTCTTACAGTGTGAATAAGGAAGATATGTGGATTTCCCACATTCCTGTTCCGGTAGAGATAAATGCTTCAGCACATGCGGACGATGATTTCTCAAACAATAAATCAATTGCAGAACTGACTGACTGGAATATTTATTCTCCGGTTTGGGCTCCGGTTTCTCTGGAAGGTCAATGGCTGAAACTGCAAGATAAAGACCCGTTTGATTATGCTAAAGTGGAACGAAAAATACCGGCTTCTAAAGAGTTGAAAGTATCATTCGATTTGAAAGCCGGGCAAAATGATAAAGGTACCCTTCAGATTGAATTCCTGGATGAGAACGGAATAGCATGTTCCCGTATGGAACTTACTGATGATGGAATTTTCCGAATGAAAGGTGGCTCTCGGTTTGCAAATATGATGAAATATGAAGCAGGAAAGGTTTATCACGTGGAAGCAGTTCTTTCAACTGCCGATCGTAATATTCAAGTATATGTAGATGGTAAAAGAGTAGGACTGCGTATGTTCTACACACCTGTGGCTGCTGTTGAACGGATCGTATTCCGTACCGGTGTACCTCGTACATTCCCGACTGTAGATACTCCTGCCGATCAGACTTATGATCTGCCAAATGCAGGTGCACAAGATTCATTGGCAGAATATGGTATTGCCAATGTGAAAACATCTTCTACGGATAAAGATGCATCTTCTGCTTTTTTAAAGTATGCTGATTTTAGTCATTATGCAGACTATTTCAACCACATGGAAGATGAGAACATCGTTCAGGCAATTCCTAATGCAAAAGCCTCGGAATGGATGGAGGAAAATATACCTTTGTTTGAATGCCCGCAACATAACTTTGAAGAGATGTATTATTATCGTTGGTGGTCATTGCGTAAGCATATCAAAGAAACTCCTGTAGGATATGGTATGACGGAGTTCCTCGTTCAGCGTTCCTATTCTGATAAATATAACCTGATCGCTTGTGCGATCGGACATCATATTTATGAGAGCCGTTGGTTACGTGACCCGAAATATCTGGATCAGATTATTCATACATGGTATCGTGGCAATGACGGCGGTCCGATGAAGAAAATGGATAAGTTCAGCTCATGGAATGCGGATGCTGTATTGGCCCGTTATATGGTAGACGGGGATAAAGATTTTATGCTGGATATGAAAAAAGATCTGGAAACTGAATATCAACGTTGGGAACGTACGAACCGTTTGAAGAATGGATTGTACTGGCAGGGGGATGTACAGGATGGAATGGAAGAATCTATCAGTGGTGGACGGAAGAAAAAATATGCCCGCCCGACAATCAATAGTTATATGTATGGCAATGCCAAAGCACTTTCATGTATGGGAATTCTTTCCGGTGACGAGGGGATGGCTATGAAATATGGTATGAGAGCAGACACGTTGAGAAATCTGGTAGAGAATGAGTTGTGGAATACCCGTCACCAGTTTTTTGAAACGATGCGTACGGATTCTTCAGCAAATGTCCGTGAAGCAATCGGATATATTCCCTGGTATTTCAACCTGCCGGATACGACAAAGAAATATGAAGTTGCCTGGAAAGAGATTCTGGATGAAAAAGGTTTCTCTGCTCCTTACGGATTGACTACTGCAGAGCGTCGTCATCCGGAATTCCGTACACGTGGAGTGGGTAAGTGTGAGTGGGACGGAGCTATCTGGCCGTTTGCTTCTGCACAGACATTGACAGCAATGGCTAACTTTATGAATAATTATCCGCAGACCGTATTGTCTGACAGTGTATATTTCCGTCAGATGGAATTGTATGTGGAGTCACAGTACCATCGTGGTCGTCCTTACATTGGCGAATATCTGGATGAAGTGACCGGTTATTGGTTGAAAGGGGATCAGGAGCGCAGCCGCTACTATAATCATTCTACTTTCAACGATTTGATGATTACAGGACTGATTGGACTTCGTCCGCGTCTGGATAATACAATTGAAGTAAATCCATTGATCCCTGTCGACAACTGGGATTGGTTCTGCTTGGATAATGTGCTATATCACGGTCATAATCTGACGATTCTTTGGGATAAGAATGGCGATCGTTATCATTGTGGAAAAGGCTTACGCATTTTTGTGGATGGTAAAGAAGTCGGTTATGCAGATACATTGACAAGAATCGTTTGCAAGGATGTACTCAAATAATCATTTATCTGATAATATAGATAGGATAGTCTGAACAATGAATATAAAGAAATATCTCCTTCTTTTTCTTTGCCTGCCATGTTTTATGCAGGCAAAGACTATAACAATCAGCCGCCTTACCTGTGAAATGCAGGAAGGTCTGGTAGTGGTCGAAGGTTCACCTCGCTTGGGATGGGTGATGGAATCGCCGGAAAATGGAACGCGACAATCAGCTTATGAGATTGACATCCGGGAAGCTTTTACAGGACGTTCCGTTTGGAATAGTGGAAAAGTCTATTCTACACAGAGCCAGCTGGTTTCTATAGAGGGGGCAGATATACGACCTGATAATCAATTTAATTATAGTTGGCGGGTTCGTGTTTGGGATGAGACAGATGCACCCTCTGAATGGAGTCGTGAAGCAAAGTTTCGCTCTGCTTCTTCAAGACTTTCCGAAGGAAAATGGATTGGAGCTATCACTCGTCAGAATGCTCATTTACCGGAAGGACGCAAGTTTCATGGTGGAGAGTTGAAGAAACCGGAGGTAAAGGCAGCTTGGGAAGCAGTGGACACTTTAGCAAAGAAAAGTATTTGTTTGCGAAGAACATTCCAGGTGGGAGATAGGACAGAAGGGAATACAAACCGCCAATCGGGCAAGAAAATAGTAGAAGCAACTGCATACGTTTGTGGTTTGGGATTCTATGAATTCTCTTTGAATGGCAAGAAAGTAGGCAACAGTGAATTTGCTCCGCTGTGGAGTGATTATGATAAAACTGTTTACTATAACACGTATGATGTAACGGAACAATTGCGGCATGGTGAGAATGCCGTGGGAATCTTATTGGGGAATGGATTCTATAATGTGCAAGGAGGACGTTATCGCAAATTACAGATAAGTTTTGGTCCTCCTACACTTTTATTTGAACTGGTTATTAATTACGAAGATGGAACATCTACAACACTTCGTTCTGACAATGACTGGAAATATGATTTTAGTCCGGTAACTTTCAATTGCATATATGGAGGTGAGGATTACGATGCTCGTCGTGAGCAAAAAGGATGGAATCAGGTTGGCTTTGATGATAGTCATTGGCGTCCGGTAGTTATACAGGAAGCTCCTAAAGGAATACTACGTCCACAGATGGCGCCTCCGGTGAAAATCATGGAACGATATGATATTCAAAAGGTAACCAAACTAAATGCAGAACAGATTGCTTCAGCTTCTAAATCGACTAAAAGAACTGTCGATCCTTCTGCTTTCGTGTTGGATATGGGGCAAAATCTGGCTGGCTTTCCGGAAATAACAGTACGTGGTAAACGTGGACAGAAAGTAACTCTGCTCGTAGCCGAAGCATTGACAGATGAAGGTGCCTGTAATCAGCGACAAACGGGACGTCAACACTATTATGAATATACACTGAAAGGTGAAGGTGACGAAACCTGGCATCCTCGTTTCTCTTATTACGGTTTTAGATATATTCAAGTCGAGGGGGCTGTCTTAAAAGGTCAAAAGAATCCGCAGAGATTGCCTGTGTTGAAGAATATTCAATCCTGTTTCGTCTTTAATTCAGCTAAGAAAGTTTCCACTTTCGAATCATCCAACCGAATATTTAATGCTGCCCATCGATTGATCGAAAAAGCAGTGCGTAGCAATATGCAGTCTGTGTTTACAGATTGTCCGCATCGTGAAAAACTAGGCTGGCTGGAACAGGTGCATCTGAATGGTCCTGGGCTATTATACAACTATGATTTGACAGCTTATGCTCCGCAGATTATGCAGAATATGGCAGATGCGCAACATGCCAACGGTGCCATGCCGACAACTGCTCCGGAATACGTGGTTTTTGAAGGTCCGGGCATGGATGCATTTGCCGAATCTCCGGAATGGGGTGGTTCTCTGGTTATTTTCCCATTTATGTACTATGAGACGTATGGAGATGACTCGTTGATTAAGAAATATTATCCGAATATGCGCCGTTATGTGGATTATCTGAAGACTCGTGCAGAGATGGGTATTCTTTCTTTCGGCTTGGGAGATTGGTATGATTACGGAGATTTTCGTGCCGGATTCTCTAGGAATACACCGGTTCCCCTGGTGGCTACCGCGCATTATTATATGACAGTAATGTTTTTAATAAAAGCTGCGAAAATGGTTGGCAATGACTTTGACATTCATTATTATACTTCTTTGGCACATGAAATACTTGCCTCATTTAATAAATGTTTTCTCAATAAAGAGACAGCACAGTATGGTACAGGGAGCCAATGTAGTAATGCACTTCCGTTATTCCTCCAGATGACGCAGGATTCAGATGAACAAGGCAGTTATCAACCGGATGCAAAGTTGGATGAGAAAGTACTTATGAATCTGATTAAAGATGTGGAAGCACATGGCAATCGCTTAACGACCGGTGATGTGGGTAACCGCTATCTGATTCAGACGTTGGCGCGTAATGGTCAGCACGAACTTATTTATAAGATGTTCAATCACGAAGAAGCTCCAGGATATGGCTTCCAGTTGAAATTCGGTGCTACCACCTTAACCGAGCAATGGGATCCCCGCCAAGGTTCTTCCTGGAATCACTTTATGATGGGACAGATTGATGAATGGTTCTTTAATTCGCTGGTCGGTATCCGCCCATCTACTACCTATCAAAAGTTTATCATCGCTCCCCAGCCTGTAGGAGATTTGAAATATGTCAAAGCATCGTATGAAACTTTATACGGTACTATTGTTGTAGATTGGACTAGCCAGAACGGAATTTTCACTTTAAACATATCTGTTCCGGTGAATACTACGGCTGTCGTTTATCTTCCGGGAGAAAAAGAACCCAAAGAGATACAGAGTGGAACATATCAATTGGTTTGTGCAAGATGAAAGAACCTTTTGCATATATTTGTAG
>DXOJ01000456.1 GCA_019412865.1 Bacteroides sp.
AGGAGACTAAGATTATGATGCCTGTTAGAAGAACTCAAAGTTGGTTACCAAGTATCTTTAATGATTTCTTTGATAACGATTGGATGGTAAAAGCAAATGCTACTGCACCTGCAATTAATGTTTTGGAAACAGAAAAAGAGTACAAAGTGGAATTGGCTGCTCCTGGTATGACGAAGAATGATTTCAATGTTCGCATTGATGAAGACAACAACCTCGTTATCAGCATGGAGAAGAAGACTGAAAACAAGGAGGAAAAGAAAGACGGTCGCTATCTGCGTCGCGAATTCTCATACTCTAAGTTCCAGCAAACAATGATTCTACCGGACAATGTGGACAAAGAAAAAATTGCTGCATCCGTAGAACATGGTGTTTTAAACATCGAACTTCCGAAACTCTCTGAAGAAGAAGTGAAGAAGCCAAATCGGCAAATCGAAATAAAGTAATACGGTAACCACTTGCTGTTCACTGGAAACGGTGATAAGAAGTAATAAAACAGCTCTTTCCCTGAAAGGGAAACGAGCTGTTTTATTACTTCTTATCCTTAGTTATTCTTCCGATAACTAATCACTGCCCAACTATTAAACACTACTGCAAAAAACAACAATACTCCAAACTGTGGCAGTAAATCAAAGAAACCACTCCCCTTTAAATACACCATTCGCATCACTTCCATAAAATACCTCAAAGGATTGAGCCTGGTAATTAGTTGAGCCCATTCCGGCATACTGCTAATGGGAGTAAACAAACCACTCATCAAAATTACAACCAACAAACAGAACCACATAACAAACGTAGACTGTTGCATCGTTGCCGAGTAGTTGGAAATAACAAGTCCGAAACCGGACATTACCAGAACGAAAAGAACTGCGAAAAAGTAAATCAATAGAAAATGACCGACCGGCACTATGCCATAAATTAACCAGACTAATATGAAACATACAGTCAGCACCACAAAACCAATCAACCAGTAAGGCAGGAGCTTTGCCAAAATAAAGATAAACTTCGGAACCGGCGTCACATTGATTTGCTCAATCGTTCCTACTTCCTTCTCGCTAACTATATTCAATGCAGGCAAGAAACCACAAATCAAAGTTAATAACATGACCATCAATGCCGGAATCATATAGAGTTTATAGTTCAGATTCGGATTAAACAACCCCTGTGTATCAATGCCTATCGAAGGGAAAGCACCGGAGACTGTAGCAGTTGCAGGATATTCCGAACGCAGCTCGGCTGCATAATCATTAATAATAGAAGATAGATAAGAACTCCCCAGCCCTCCTTTTGTCCCATTCACAGCATTGGCTGCTATCAGTATGTGGGTATCTTCTCCATTCATCCAATCCCGTTCCAGATGCCGCGGAATTTCCATCACAATATCCGCCGTTCCAATTTCAATATTCCGTAGGCCTTCTTCATACGAAGCCGGCACTTCCACCAGACGGAAATAGGTAGAGGCGGCAATCTTATTGACTAAACGTTGTGAAATAGCCGAATGGTCATTATCCACAATATTCAGCTGTATATTCTTGATTTCCAGATTTACCGCCCAAGGCATCAGCAGCATAATCATGCATGGAAATACAAGAATCAATTTCGGAAGAAACGAATTGCGAAGCAATTGTTTAAACTCTTTTTCTATCAGGAACTTTATCATAAATAATTCTTCCATTTATCAATCTGCCCATTAGCACACTGTATAGTATTCATACAGCCAATTGGCATATCGACATATTATTCCAATCTATACTTAAATTTCTTGATACTGATCGTAATAAGTACCGTCGCCATCAATAACAAGATACCAATCTCTTTATACACCAATGCAACTGGTACTCCTTCAATCATCAGTTTACGCACAGCCTGTATATACCAACGTGCCGGAAGTATATCCGAAATCCATTGAAGTATCACCGGCATACTCTCTATAGGGAAAATCATACCCGATAGAAGCATCGTGGGCATCATCAGCATCAATCCGGAAACCAGCATGGCGGCAACCTGTGTACGTGTGACTGATGAAATCAATAAGCCCAATGCCAAGGATACGAAGATAAACAGCAAAGATACCGTGATTAACCAGAACAAACTTCCTACCACCGGAACATCCAATACAAAGACCGAAAGCAAAAGGATCGTTATCAGATTGACGAACGACAGCACAAAATAAGGTACAGCCTTTGCCAAAATAATAAATAGCGGCTTCACAGGTGAAACCAATAATACTTCCATCGTGCCTGTTTCTTTCTCACGAACAATGGAAATCGAGGTCATCATGGCGCAAATCAGCATCAGGATCAAGCCCATCACT
The DNA here is from genome assembly GCA_019412865.1 of Bacteroides sp. Classification (GTDB taxonomy): domain Bacteria; phylum Bacteroidota; class Bacteroidia; order Bacteroidales; family Bacteroidaceae; genus Bacteroides. The sequence goes on from DXOJ01000456.1 coordinate 2,312, forward strand.
CCCGGAACAAAGTTATAAGCACTCTTCATCTGCGGGTTGTAGAGCAATTTGATATCAGGAGTCAGGCGGGCAGCCGACATATTCGGGGGAATCATCTCCTGGCCTACCATAGAAACGATTCCTGTCGCATAATTAACTTGCGAAGTCGACATATTGGGATCTGTTGCATCTACTATCAGCTGTACACGAGCATCACCCGTATAGAGATCATCCGCAAACCGTTCGCTAAAGACAATCGCCATATCAACTTCATTCTTTAGGAAAGCAGCTTCCATTTCCTGGGGCGAATGAAAACGTGCAGTAACGGTGAAATACTCACTGGCATCCAAACGATCAATTATTTTTCGCGTTACCACATCATTAGAAGGATCGAGCACCGCCAACCGAACATTCTTCACTTCCGTAGTGATAGCAAAACCGAATAGAATAATTTGCACGACAGGCATCCCCAACAAAATCAGCATGGTTCGCCGGTCACGGAAAATATGATAAAACTCTTTCTTTATAAAAGCTATAAACTGTCTCATAATCAATCTGCTTTGCGCACCGCACCGCGGGCTAATTTCTGAAAAACGTCATCCATCGTTTCCGCACCGAATTGTTGTTTCAGACGGGCAGGTGTATCAAGTGCTTTTATCTGACCGTCTACCATGATAGATATCCGGTTGCAATATTCCGCTTCATCCATATAATGGGTAGTGACAAATACGGTAATACCCTGATCGGCTGCCTGATAGATCAATTCCCAGAACTGTCTTCTCGTAGCAGGATCTACTCCGCCTGTCGGCTCATCCAGAAAAACGATTCTCGGTTCATGGAATATTGATACTGAAAAAGCCAGTTTCTGTTTCCATCCCACCGGAAGGCTCTTCACCAGAGTATCCCGTTCGGCAGTAAGCTCCAAACGATCCAACAATTCTTCTGTCTTCCGTTCTATGTCTTGTTCCTTCATGCCATAAATTCCGGCAAACAGACGGATATTCTCCCACACTTTCAGATCTTCATATAGCGAAAACTTTTGGCTCATATATCCGATATGTTTCTTAACTTGTTCGGCCTCCCGATAAATATCATATCCTGCCACCTTTCCGATGCCTGATGTCGGTTTACTTAATCCGCAAAGCATACGCATAGCTGTCGTCTTTCCTGCTCCATTAGCACCCAGAAAGCCAAATATCTCGCCCCGGTTCACCTGAAAGGAGATATGATCTACTGCGGTAAAATCTCCAAAACACTTTGTCAACTGTTCCACCTCAATGACCGGAGCTACTTCATGCTTCACTTCCTCCCGCTCCAAGGAAGGAGGGCAAAGGATAGACGCAAATTGATGAAGAATACGTTCGGGAGTATCAATGCCATGAATCTGTCCATGATTGATGAAAGCAATCCGGTCACATTGCCGAGCCTCATCCATAATGGGAGTAGAAACGACAATGGTAATACCCTGTTCCCGTAAGTTTCGGAGCATTTGCCAGAATTCCTTACGCGACACGGGATCTACTCCGGTAGTAGGTTCATCCAGGAATAAAATATCCGGTTTATGAATCAAAGCACAGCTCAATGCCAGTTTCTGCTTCATACCACCTGACAAAGCCCCTGCCCTTCTTTTCCTGAACGGTTCTATCTGTTGATAGATATCTTTAATTAAATCATAATTCTCCTGAACTGTCGTATGGAACACGGTAGCAAAAAACTCCAGATTCTCTTCTACCGAAAGATCCTGGTAAAGTGAAAAACGACCGGGCATATATCCCACCTTCGTACGAATCTGTTTATAATCCGTTACCACATCCAGCCCGGTAACCATGGCCGTTCCTTTATCCGCCAGCAACAAAGTAGTCAGAATACGGAATAAGGAACTCTTACCGGCACCATCAGGCCCTATCAGCCCAAAGATTTCTCCCCGTTCCACAACGAAAGAAACGTCTTTCAGCGCCTCCACTGTTCCATAGTTCTTGCCGACTTCTTTCACAACCACTATGGGTTCTCCCTTTGCCATTCCCTTGCGTTTAATTTTTAATTTTTCAATGTCACTCCTCCGTACATGCCAATCTTCAATGCTCCGTCATTCTTCACGGCAATTTTCACTGCATATACCAGATTAGCACGTTCATTTTTCGTCAAAATCGTTTTGGGAGTGAACTCCGAACGGTCGGAAATCCAGGTCACTACCCCCGGATAAGCTTTCTGCTCCGAGTTTCCATAATCAGCATACACAGTTACCTCATCTCCCAATTTCACTTGCGACAACTGTTCGGAGGTAATGTAAGCCCTCAAATACATGCGATCCACTTCAGCCACTTTAAACAAAGGTTTGCCTATCGCCGCCAATTCACCGGCTTCTGCATATTTTGCCAATACTGTACCTTCGATAGGCGACTGGACATGACATTTAGCTAACTGATCCTCCATCTGTGCAACCTGTATGGCAACCGAATTTCCTTGTTCTATCAGGCTATTTGTACTATTCTGCAATGATGATTCCTGTGCGACAAGCTGCCTTTCAAGCAATTTGACTTGTGCATCCCAATCGTCCAGCTGTTTCTGATTCGCCGCTCCTGCAGCAAGCAGATTTTCCACGCGTTTCTTTTCACGTTCAGCCGTTGCTATTTGCTGTTTGGTAGCAGCTATCTGTTTAGCAAGATCCGGACGTTGGCTTTCCACTGATTTCATACTGGCTTCCAGTTGTAGTTTTTTCAAATACAATTGTACCGTATCCACCAGTCCAATCTCCTCACCTGCTTTCAGTCTTGTCCCCTCTTCTACCTCCAGTCGCAACAACTTTCCGGCAGCTTCGGCAGAGACTATCACTTCTGTGGCTTCAAACGTGCCGGTTGCATCATAGCTGGGTATTCCCTTACCACAAGCAGCCAACATTATCAATGCCACTCCAACCATTCCTATCTTTGTCATTCGTTCCATATCTAAAGAAGTTATATTAATCATTCATAGTATATTTCAATTGATAAATTCCCATTAACCGTTGAATTTCATGCAGCGCTTTCGACTGACGTGCCAAACTCTCATTGGTCAATTCCCGAAGCATCTCGGTCACCGTCAATGTTCCATTCGCCACTTTGGCCTCTGCCGATTTGCGAATATTGGTACGCAAACGGATAATCTCATCATCATCCTGCATTTGCTTTTCCAATGATTGGATGGCCTGATCTTGTTGTGTCATCTCCAATCTTGTATTAAACAGAAACACATCCCGGTTATTATCCAATTGCCGACGTTTATTTTCAATTACCTTCCGGTCATTCTTCAAGGTATACAAACTACCGAAATTCCATGAAAGGCGAACACCCGCAATATAGTAGGGAGAAAATTCATTTTTCAGCATATTCAATCCGGGGTTTCCATAAGCTCCCTGCACGAATAATCCGAACTGTGGAAGATGACGCACATTCAAAGCTTTCTCCTGTACTTGCAATCCTACTCCTTGCGCATTGAACAAAGATAATTCCGGACGACGAATCTCACTGACAGCCGAAATGTCATCTTGAGGAACAGGTTTCTCCAAAACCGTTTCCTGTGGCAACTTCTCTCCTACCAGAAGTGAAAGCATCTTCAAATATGCCATACGCGATGAAACCAGTTCTACTCTTTTCTGCTTTGTGTTCAGCTGTTCCACTTTCACAGCATCCAAATCGGCCTGATTGGCAATGCCATTTTCTACGTAGGCAGCAATCTGGCGATAATTTCTCTCCAGTTCATCTTGCAACAATGCATTCTGTTTCAGTTGCTCGTCCAACAAAAGAATCCCAAAATAAAGGTCATTTACACGACTATTTAGCGCATACATATCCACATTCAGTTTTTCTTTCTCTATCTCCGCTTCCGCAGTCGTTTGTTTCTTCTGCATCCGGATTCCTCCACCATCCCAGATTTTCTGTTGTAACTCCAACATCACCTGATACTGATCTTTCGGCAGTCCTTTCAAATCCACTCCGGGAAGCTTCACCGGAATTTCCGTTACCTCACTCTGATAAGAAGCTTTAGCCGAAAGGGCAAACTGTGGCAAATATCCTTTTGCCGCATTCTCAAGATTATATTCCTTTGTTTTCTCCACCAGACCATACTGATGTACCAACGGATAATTTTCCTGCGTCTTCCGTTGACATTCTTCCAACGTGATCTGCGCATTTATTCCCGATACAAACAATAAAAAGGAGAAACTGAAAAACATTCTTTTCATACACATCATTTCTTTAATTTCTTCAAAAGACAAAGATAGAGGTTTCAAAGATACGTTCACATTCCGATAGTTAGTAAAAATATCCCAATAGTTCGATAAAGAGAAAGAAAAAAAGGCTATTTGCTGATTTTTATTATCTTTGGCGGAAAAAACAGATAAAAATGGAAAAGAAAATACCATTGAATATAGGTCTCGAAATCTTAGAAAATCCGGATGTCGCCCGATTTAACGAATTTCGTTTCATATCTCCGCATTTCGGATTCGTAAACAGCTTCGCCAAAATAGAATCCAATCTTATCACAATAGATCAACCTTATCGTATCAAAGAGGGACGTATCGCAGTTATCAAACAGGGATATGCGCGCGTATTAATCAACCTGATAGAAGAAACTTTTCAGCCGGACAAGCTACTATTAATTGTTCCGAATTCCATTCTTCAGATTATAGAAGTCTCTCCGGATTTTGATATGCAGATGGTAGCCATGGACGCGGAATTTCTTTCTATAGCCGGAAAAGACAATTTCTTCACTCATCTCTCACAGTTACAGAAAAACCTCATATTATCTCTGACCTCACATGAATACGACTTGTTTAAGAGTTATTTTGCTTTAATATGGAATATATTACAAGAACCGACGTTCCGACGGGAAGCTATTCAATATCTACTAATCAGTCTTTTGTGCAATATAGAATATCTTGTCAAAAACAACAATCAAAAAGAACAGAGCTGTCAGACACATCAGGAAGAGATTTTCCAGCGTTTCATTTCTTTAGTCAATGCTTATGGCAAGAAAGAACGTAATGTTAGTTTTTATGCGGATAAGCTATGTCTCACTCCTCGTTATCTTAATACGATCATCCGCCAAACCAGTCAACAAACAGTAATGGACTGGATAAACCAGTCCATTATATTAGAAGCTAAAGTATTGCTAAAACATAGCAATCTGCTTGTTTATCAAATTTCTGATGAATTGAACTTCCCTAATCCTTCTTTTTTCTCGAAGTTCTTTAAGCGAATGACAGGAATGACACCACATGAATATCAATTCTCGAAATAAATTTTATTTCGAGAATTCTTTAATTCTTTGCTCTTCTTCCAGCTTGCAGATCAATAATGTGTTATCTTTCTCTGCAATGATATATCCATCCAAGCCTTGAATGACTACTCGTTTTTCTTCGCTGGCATGCACAATACAATTTTTGCTTTCGTACAAACGGATATCGGTTCCTACGGTTGCATTTCCAGACTTATCCTGTGGAAGCAAACCGCGAAGTGCTCCCCATGTACCCAGATCTGACCAGCCAAAAGAAGCGGGAAGTACATAAATCTCCTGTGCTTTCTCCATCACTGCATAGTCGATAGAAATGCTTTCGCAAGTAGGGAATAACTTCTTGATCGTTTCATTTTCTTTCTCTGTATAGAAATCGGGGAAAATGCGATCGAAAATTTGTGCGATGCCCGGAGCATATACACGCAGCACGGAAGTAATAGTACGCACGTTCCACACAAAGATTCCCGCATTCCAGAAGAAATTGCCTTCTGCCAGATACTTTTCGGCAGTCTCTTTATCCGGTTTTTCCTTAAATGCATCTACAGTGTAAATCTCTTTATCTGTCTGGAGCTGATCAGCAGCAGCAATATATCCGTATCCGGTTTCCGGACGAGTTGGCCGGATACCTATCGTTACAATGGCGCTGCCATCATCTGTGAAACGAAGGGCTTTCTCCATCACTCTACGGAATTCTCCCGTATCAATGACTAATGCATCCGAAGGAGTTACTACAATGTTAGCATTCGGATGTTTTTTCTTGATCTTCCAGCAAGCAAAAGCAATGCAGGGTGCAGTATTGCGAGCACAAGGCTCCGCCAAAATATTACTTTCCGGAATTTCCGGCAACTGCTCCCGAACAATATCAATGTATTTTTCAGAAGTTACGACCCACATATTTTCTTTAGGGCAAACACCGTCGAAACGATCTGCCGTCAACTGAATCAGCGACCGGCCACATCCCATTACATCAATAAATTGTTTAGGACATTCCGGAATGCTCATCGGCCAGAAGCGGCTCCCTATGCCACCAGCCATTATTACAACATGATTATCCATACCTGTTATTCTCCTGTTTTTTTTTTAAATAATTGCGCAATTTACTCCAAAATGTCTAATTCTACAAGGAAAATGAGAGAAAGTAGCCAAATTCTATTTACGTTTAAATGATACAACTAAAAAAGCCGCCTCCTAAAAATATAGAAACGGCTTCTTCCAGTTATTACATAACAACTGATTCCCTTACTTATACTCTGCCCAGCTCTTGATAGCTATATCATCCACACTCATCGTACAGAAGGCATTGATAAATGCACTAGCCAGACGGGCATTTGTAATCAACGGTATATTCAAGTCAATGGCAGCACGACGGATTTTATACCCATTACTTAATTCTCCAGCTGTCAGATTCTTCGGGATATTGACTACCATATCGATTTCCTTGCGATGAAGCATTTCCAATGCCTGCGGATGCCCCTCCTCACTCGGCCAATAGACATGAGTACTCTCAATTCCATTCTCTGCAAGCGTTTTGTGTGTACCACCCGTTGCAAAGAGTTTGTATCCCTTATTCACCAACATACGGGCCGCATCCATCATATCAGCTTTCTGTTTCATTGTTCCCGTAGACAGCAGGATATTCTTTTTCGGAATACGATAGCCCACGGAAAGCATTGCTTTGAGTACGGCACAGGAAGTATCCATACCGATACAGCCCACTTCACCGGTAGAAGCCATATCTACCCCCAATACCGGATCGGCTTTCTGCAAGCGGTTAAAGGAGAACTGGGAAGCCTTGATTCCTACATAATCCAGTTCGAAGAGATTCTTTTCCGGTTTCTCCACAGGCAGACCGAGCATTACTTTCGTTGCCAGTTCGATAAAGTTGATCTTCAACACCTTGCTGACAAACGGGAAAGAACGGCTGGCACGGAGATTACATTCAATCACCTTGATATCATTGTCTTTCGCCAGATATTGAATATTAAACGGACCGGAGATATTCAAAGCCTTGGCAATCTCACGACTGATACGCTTAATACGGCGAACAGTTTCTACATATAACTTCTGTGGCGGAAACTGAATCGTTGCGTCACCGGAGTGTACTCCCGCAAATTCGATATGTTCACTAATAGCGTATGCCACGATTTCTCCATTCTGCGCCACCGCATCCATTTCCACTTCCTTGGCGTGTTCGATAAACTGGCTTACTACCACCGGATGTTTCTTCGATACATTGGCTGCCAGTTTCAAGAAACGTTCCAATTCTTCCTGATTAGAACAAACATTCATTGCAGCACCCGAAAGCACGTAAGACGGACGAACAAGTACGGGAAAACCGACTTCTTCAACAAACTCCTGAATGTCATCCATAGAAGTCAACTCACGCCAACGAGGCTGATCCACACCGATACGGTCGAGCATGGCAGAGAACTTCTCACGGTCCTCGGCATTGTCAATACTCTTGGCACTTGTACCAAGAATATGGATATTCTGTGCATCCAGACGTAAAGCAAGGTTGTTCGGAATCTGACCACCGGTAGATACAATCACGCCATGCGGATTCTCAAGTTCCAGAATATCCATCACACGCTCGAAGGTCAATTCGTCGAAGTACAAACGGTCGCACATATCGTAGTCCGTAGATACGGTTTCAGGATTATAGTTAATCATGACACTGCGCCATCCCTCTTTGCGAATGGTATTCAAAGCCTGTACGCCACACCAGTCAAATTCTACCGAAGACCCGATACGGTAAGCACCGGAACCCAGTACGACAATAGACTTATGATCTCCCCAATAATGCACATCATTTGCTACACCGCTATAAGTAAGATACAGATAATTGGTTTGTGCCGGATATTCGGCTGCCAACGTATCGATCTGTTTCACTACCGGAAGGATCCCCACACTCTTACGATAATTGCGAATATAAAGAATTCCATCTTCCATATCACCTTCGTAACCGATGGCACGGGCAATCTGGAAATCAGAAAAACCCTGAACTTTAGCTTTACGAAGCAATTCGTCCGGCAAATCGGCAATCTGTTTGTGGTTATTTCCCCAACTATGCAACTCTTCGGAAGTGTTCATGATATTCATCAACTTCTGCAAGAACCATTTATCAATCTTAGTCAATTCGTGCACCTGATCGATGGTGTAGCCGGCACGAAACGCTTTCGAGATCACGAAAATACGTTTATCGGTCGGTTCACGCAAGGCTTTGTCAATGTCGGAGATAACCAATTCTTTGTTCTCCACAAAACCATGCATTCCCTGTCCGATCATACGAAGCCCTTTCTGAATCGCTTCTTCAAAAGTGCGTCCGATAGCCATTACTTCACCAACAGATTTCATGGAAGAACCCAGTTCTTTATCAACCCCATGGAATTTACCCAAATCCCAACGAGGAATCTTACATACGACATAATCCAATGCCGGTTCGAAGAAAGCAGAAGTAGTCTTGGTTACAGAGTTCTTCAGATCGAATAGTCCATAACCCAATCCCAATTTGGCAGCAACGAAAGCCAGCGGATAACCGGTTGCTTTGGATGCCAAAGCGGAAGAACGGGAAAGACGGGCGTTCACTTCAATAACCCGATAATCTTCGGATTCGGGATCGAAGGCATATTGTACATTACATTCACCCACAATACCAACATGGCGGATGATACGTATGGCCAACTCGCGAAGTTTATGGTATTCTTTATTCGTAAGCGTTTGAGACGGAGCAATAACAATAGATTCACCAGTATGAATACCCAGCGGATCGAAGTTCTCCATATTACAAACGGTGATACAGTTGTCAAAGCGGTCACGCACCACTTCATATTCCACTTCTTTCCAACCACGCAGTGATTTTTCCACCAATACCTGCGGAGAGAAAGAGAATGCTTTTTCTACAAGAAGATCCAGTTGTTCTTCATTATCACAAAAACCGGAACCCAAGCCACCCAATGCATAAGCCGCACGAACAATTACCGGATAACCCAGCTCTTTCGCTGCACGACGAGCATCTTCCGCATTTTCTACGGCCTCACTCTTAATGGTCTTTACATTGATTTCATTTAATTTCTGACCGAAAAGTTCACGATCTTCGGTATCCATAATAGCTTGTACCGGAGTGCCGAGCACCTTTACAT
>DXOJ01000457.1:0-12437 GCA_019412865.1 Bacteroides sp.
GCAGCGTCAGATGTGTATAAGAGACAGATTGTAAGCGAACCGTCTACGTTACTCAACTTCACCTCATTCTTCGACACTTCCAGTTTGGCAGCTATTGCACCCGCATTAGATTCGTCGTCCGAACTACATGCGCTCAACAATCCTACCAATAATATGAATAGAAAATATCTCATGTTTTATATCTTTATATTGTTAATACTCTATTGATTATTTAATCCAATGCGGATCACCAATTCCATTTGTATATACTTCGGAGTTTTTATCGGTAATAGTGAAATCTCTACCAGCCACATCTTTGAAGAGTGTTTCCATAGGGAGAGCTGTTTCTACGGGTATTTCAGCGGTATCGACTCCCCAGTTAGCCACTACAAAGCCATTGGTGCGATAGTTGTTCTCAAAAGTCTTGCTGGTAATGTTTCTTGTAGTAAACCAGGTTCCCTGACCGGCTTCACAAACACCGCTAAAGAGATTATTACGGACAATCAGGTTGAATGAAGAAGTATTCTTCGGATTTAAGTCAAAGAAAGTCATTGCAGCAGGAGCCATACTCACGAATGTACAGTTCTCTACTGTTACATTCAGCTCTCCTGTCATACTACCCAAACCTGTTATCAGAGCTCTTGACAGATTATTGGCATGGAACGTAGAATTCTTGAATACAAAGTTGTGTACCGGCGCATCTTTCTTCGTAGAAAGACCGAACAACCCACTTCCACCGGAATTCAAACCTAAGAAACGACAATCTTCTATCACAATATTGTCAGCAATTTGCTTTTGGTCGGCATCTACTTCCTGATACCACATTGTACGTACCAAATCACTGATTTCACAGTTCTTCCAAGAGATAGTGGCTACATGGAAAGCTTGATTCTTAAATTTAAAGAAGTCGGAAGTGGTCACCTTTATTTTCAGATTCTCGAAGTGGAAGGCTTCAATAATAGCATCAGGGCAGTTGATACTCATGTTACCCATCTCCATAAATGCCAATGATTCACCATCACCCGGTGTCTGTCCCATGATATAAAGGGCTTTCGGTATTTCGGTCTGTGTACCTAATTTATAAGTAGCACCCGCTTTCAGGAAAAGTTTCACCTCGTTCACTGAAGCATCTGCCAGCATTGACTTACAGATCGATTCAAGGTTCTCTTCCGGACTTACATATCTGTACCCGTCAGGAATTCTCATCGGAGCTTCCGGATTGATATCTTCTTCGTTCCATCCTTCCGAAGCAATTGTTACAGTGTAATCTTGTATGATCGGTTCATCTACGTTGTTCAGTGCAAACGCCACTTGTACCGTATCATCAGGCAAGATGGGGAATGTGCCATCGATAGCTTTAGATTGGATTACCGTATTATTCTTATCCAGATAGTCGATACGCACGGATACTGTTCCGCCTTCGCTTTGCGTTTGAAACAATACAAAGTCATCGGTGTAGTTCACTCCACCGGTTGTTGTTTCTTTCTCGCGTTGCACATCTGTCGGAGCTTTTACAAAAGTAGCATCTGATAGTTTATATCCTGATATTGGTGAAGAAACGACTGCGCGTAATTTCGAGTAGCTTTTATCCGATTTACGATCGGTAGACTTCAGTCGAAGCACACCTGTACGATTGTACATACGCACAGTAAGCGGTTCGTCGAACGGGGATTTATACGTCACCGGTGCTGAAATGGCATATTTTGTTTTAGCCGTCGGATCCTGATGTATCACAATATCATTCAGATTCTTCGGACTGGGAATAGAATCGGATTGTGTGGTAGAAATAATGTTATAACTCCCATTGGCCAACTGAAAGCGATAAAGCGACGAATAGTTGGCTACATACTCACCATCGGCTGTATAGATAAACAGGGGTTTGTTAGAGGCACCTGTGTTCACCGCCCACGGTTCGTCATCCAGAAACAGTTGTATCTCTTTTACTACCGAAGTGGCATATCGTTCTTCTTCCGAACAAGCTGTTATTCCCAACAGGAGCATTATTCCCGTCAGTGAATAGAATATATTTCTCATATAACTCCTGTTTTAAAATTCTGAAACTTCTATTGTAAACGGTTGAGTGGATGTACTCTTATACATGACTGTGCGTACCGAAGGCCACGGCTCGTCCAAGTAATTCTCATCCGTAATTTTCATATGTACGGTAGAACGCTTGGAAGACTCAAAGCCTATACCGGTATCAAGAGGGCTGATGATGCGATTCACCTCCTCGCCTCCTTTCAGATATACCACATCTATAGATGTTCTGGAATCTCCATTCACTGTGGGAAATGAATAAACCGAAGCCCCAAAGCCGGTAGAAAGATTAGTGGAGATGGTCACATTTTCTGTAATACATTCTTTACTCTTTACTTTATAGCCTATTGCCACATTCGTAAAAGTGACGTTCAGCTGGTCAAAACGAGTGATAGCACTCAATTCCTCCTCCGTCTCTTTCGGCTGGAACACTGCTTGCCCGACTAAACGTTTCAATTCTACGTTGAGCGAACTGACCGAGTTATCTGAAGTAAAGCCTACAATATCCGAAATATAAACCGGCTTTTGAATATGAGCATCCTGATAAACTACCACTTTGGAAAGACTATCTGTATCCACCAGATAATCGGCATTTGCCACGATGAAAGTTTGCAGATTTTCTCCTAAAGGAAGGTCGACTTTTAAATCTCCATTATTTAAAGGGAGATTTTTTCCATACACCATGGAATCTTGCAGGTAGACATAAACACCGACCTCTGTAATTCCATGTTCAGCAAAAGTTTCAAGACTAGCCCTACTGAAAGAAACGCCAACCGGGTGGGTTTCGGGCACATTGGGAAGTTGTTCATTCGGTTGCCATTCATCATCCATTTGCTGTGAACAAGAACAGCAAAGCAGAAGTGACAGAAGAAATAAACTTGCTAGATGTTTCATAAATATTAGTTTATATATAATTTAAAGATATGCAATTATTAAAAGAATAAAAATTCTATGCCCTTTTTCTTTAAAAGGCGGATTCAAGCCTAAGGAGGATTGGCAATTATAAGTGCTGGCTTCATGTTTCTCATTTGTTTAGATTTTCATTGTATATTAATGATGTTTTTCGCTAGAGTGAATTCTTTGTTCTTTCACCAGTGCAAAATTGAGGATTAAGCAAGAGAAGATAGAGTAAGATTTAGTAGAAAAGGAGTAAAAAACGGACTGGGGTAAAAAAGTGCCCCTCTGGTATAGCCATGCACAAAAAAGATATGCCCTTCAAGTGTTATCATAAAACACCTGAAGGGCATATCATCTAAATTCTCCGCATTGAACGGGGAATTGCTGATTAGCTATTTGTTCTGTGCATCGACTATATGTTGCACCAAACTATTCAAATATACCTCAAGATTCGTATATTGTCCATTCGGATCTTTCGTTTTTGTATTTCCATCTACGGGATTATTCGGATCAAGTCCGTTTTTTATTTCCCACTCATCAGGTATGCCATCACCGTCCGAATCTACCGATGCCGAAAGACCTGCTATTGATAATTCCGGCCAGGGAGAATCGCCTGTGTCTTTGGGGCTATTGATAAATCCGGGTTTATTTCCTTCTCCGGTGAAAGTTGCCATTCCTTTCCGGGTGTCGGAAATGATACGTTTGTCTACTTCATCACGATAATTACAGCAACCTGCATAGTTCATTACCTGTTCATAAGCCTTGTCAGCCGAATAAGTAGTGATTACTCCAAAATCAAGAGGTTCTTTCAGACGGATAGATTCTTTGGCATCTTCTGTCCAGAGGAAATCTACTTTTTCATCATTCTTCAACTGGGCATAGACTCCGTTCGTCCAGTTATCGGCAGTAACTTTGTTGTTTTCTTCTATCTTATTTCCATCAATATAGAAAGTTCCCCATTTCTGCAGGTAAGGTTGAAAAGCTAAGTTCTTTTTGGGTTCTCCATCAACGTAAACATAAGCTTGTGGATAAACTCCGACTTTGGCAATACGATATTGCACCTGTTTGGAAGCCTGTTTTGTTGCCGGTCCCGGTTTATAATAGTTATTGACGATATTGACATGCTGATCTTCCCCGCCATAGCAGCCGTTTCCAGCCCAGTTGTAGAAAACATTATTCCGGATATCAACACATTCGCCAAGAGCTAATGTAGAAGGACGAGGGCCCAGACGAGGCACGCGACTCTCACAGTGAGCGATCAGGTTATGGTGATAAGAAGCTTTATGTCCTCCCCAATTGCCTCCATATCCATGTGCTCCTTTTACATGAGTCGCTTTTCTTAATGCTTCAGAGCCAATACACCATTGTACCGTAGAGTTTTCCATACCATAGACGGAAAGACATTCATCCACACTCCAACTGACAGAGCAATGGTCTACCATAATATCTTTCTTATCACAGCCGCCCAATCCATCGGGTTCTTTCCCACTGGCTTCTCCGGGGCGGAAACGAAGAAAACGGATAATTACATTATTAGAATTAATAGAAAAGCCATAATCAGCCAGACAGATTCCTCCGGGAGAAGTCTGTCCTGCAATGGTGAGATGATCTTTCCCTGTTCGTAATTCCGATTTCAGATGAATCGTACCTGCCACATCAAAGACAATTGTTTTAGGTCCATTTTGTTTCAAAGCCCAACGTAAAGTCCCCTGCGAACCATCGTCTTCCAAAGAAGTCACATGATACACTTTACCACCACGGCCGCCTGTCGTGTATCTACCGTGTCCTTCAGCTCCGGGAAAAGAGATCACTCGATCTTCCCGGACGCCTGTCTCCTGTTTTTCGGGTATGTCATAGGAAAAGGACATCATTCCTCCCGCAACCATTGCCAGCAGACAAACATAAACTAATTTTGTTTTCATTTCCTTATTCACATTATTAGATGATGGAAACAAAAGTAGTGGAAGCTTTTCATTCTGACATTCATTTTTTGACCGATATGGGGGAAAAATCAGTTTTTATGATAAGATTGAACAAATTTTAGATCCCCAATCGCTCTTTTAATAATCGGTAACCGGAAAGACTTACTTTTAGTTTCACGCCAGTCTTCAATAACAACTGATAAGTTTCTTTTCCGAAAAGCTCGACCCGCGAAATTTGTGTTACGTTGACAATCGTAGAACGATGCACACGCACAAAAGTATCAGGAGACAGATGGGTCTCAAAATATTTCATAGTTTGTTCTTTCAGATATTCTCCGGTAGGGGTTATCAACATTACATAATCTCCACAGGCTTGTATGTAGATCAGTTCGTCTGTCTTTACCAGATGAATGCGGGAACCGTCTTTCACCGTAATGCGATCTATTAATTCTGTCTGTGGTTCTCCTTGTTGTTCGGTCACAGTTAGCTGATGCGCAGCCAATTCTTTATCCAGTTCCTGATTCTGTACTTCTTCTTTAGTTACGATCAGGCGATACCATAAAGTAATGGCAATCAAGGTTGGCAGTCCGAACAGTAACCGGAAAGGTATTGTCTGCGCAAAAGGAATATAGGATACGCCTACAATCCTCACCATGATATCACAGATCATAAAACTACCCGCCAGCCATAACAGGCTTCCAACGATTATCATGATTATATCCGTCTGGAACAACGAAACAAGACCGACCACAAACCAGGCCAAATAGGCTATGGCTGCCAGCCAACCAATTGTTGCCACTCCATCTACCAGAGCAGGAAGATAGTCGTTTCCGGTATATCCACAGACTAAAGCCACCTGTGTCGCAACCAGAATCAACGCCAGCACCAGCATCGGAATCCAGCGGAATGGATAATCTATTATCGGATGTGCTTTCATACGCTAGTCTTTAACTTCCAAACCTCCGAAAGAAAGCGTTCCACGAATGACCAATATACTCTCCTTGTTTACATTCCCATTTTGCCAGCGTTTGTCATCACATCCTCCAAAGAAAGCATTGCATTTGAACACGACTGTCCAATCCGACGGGACATAAATCTCGACTCCTCCCCAACTGCAATCCAAATCAATATAGGTTTCTCCCGGTGCAATATGGGTATGGCGAAGATCAATAGTCGTCCCCCCGAAAGAGGTACGAATCATAGCTCCTTTAAACAACTCATCAAGTACTACGTGACGTGCAGCTCCCCAGACATTCTCCGAACGCAAAAAGCCATCTACTGATTCCGATTGTTGTTGCTCACTCTCAAAGTTCATGCCGGGTCTACCCTGATGCATCTTCATCCATTGCCGACGATGTTCCATTGTATGCTGACGAGCCCATTGCGCCCTCTTATTTCTGCCGGGTTTGAAGATAAATAAAACACCTGCTATTATCAGAGCGAGGGGCCATACCATTGCCTGCGAATTTTCAGGCAACCATGAAAGCCCTCCAATCAAAAAATACACACCTATCAGCAAAAGGATGATTCCACCGATGAAATGGCGACGAATCATAGCATATATACCTAATAATATAAGGAGTGAATGCCAGGATACGATCAAATCAAATACTTCTGAAGTTATCCATCCCATATTACGGGCAAACAGTAGAATCCCGGAAAGGATAAAAAGCAAAGCTATCAGTATTTTACCGGAAAAGCCTGTAGCACGGGGAAAATTTTGTTTCTCTTCCATTGTTTCTATTATTAATTGATTAATGGTTCAAAGATACATCATTTCCCTATGCTTCCACAGGCTTTTCAGTTGATTTACGGTATAAATTCCGATGAATGCCGGATAAAAACCGGTGAAAAAATCAATTTATAAATCTCTGATTCGTATATTTGCCGGCCTTTAGAACACAAATAACACCCTTCAAAGCTAATAACTACACCTCGCAACAAACTAAAAAACAAAAAATACGAGGTGAAAAACAAATATTGCACATCACTATATCTTCATTCTCATACTTTTGTAGCGATGAATGAACTCTCATCGGGATTTTTATGAAATATCAAACAACAACCATTAATTAATAAACATGCAAAGAATGTCTAACAAAGTGAAAAACATGCGCTCCTTATTGCTAATACTATTTTCAGCAATATCGCTTAGCGTATCTGCGCAAACGATTACCGTAAAAGGTAACGTGAAAGACACCAGCGGAGAGCCTGTTATTGGAGCCTCTGTTGTAGAAAAAGGTAATACTACCAATGGTACGATTACAGATTTAGATGGTAATTTTTCTATTAAAGTTGATGGCAAAAAAACATTGGTTATTTCATACATAGGTATGAAAACTCAAGAAGTAGCCGTTCAAGGTAGAAAAACAATTAATGTACAAATGGTCGACGACTCGAAAGCTTTGGACGAAGTCGTAGTAATTGGTTACGGTACGGTCAATAAAAGAGATTTAACCGGTTCTGTAGCCTCTGTTAGTGCCAAAGACTTAGCGGCTATACCAGTAGCAAGTGCATCTGAAGCCCTTACCGGTAAACTTGCCGGAGTTAGTGTTACTACTACTGAAGGTTCTCCCGATGCAGATATAAAGATCCGTGTTCGCGGTGGTGGTTCACTATCACAGGATAACTCTCCTTTATATATTGTAGATGGTTTCCCTGTTTCAAGTATTAGTGATATCGCTCCCTCGGAAATTCAAAGCATCGACGTATTGAAAGATGCTTCTTCCACAGCCATTTATGGTGCCCGTGGTGCAAATGGTGTAATCATCATTACTACCAAGAGCGGAAAAGAAGGTAAAACGCAAGTAGACTTCGGTGCTTCTTTCGGTTTTAAACAGGTAACCAAACTGACTGAAGTCTTGAGTCCTTACGATTTCGTTGCTTATCAGCGTGAAATCGGTTCTCTGGATTATGGAAACTTTGCCGATATGGATATCTGGCGTTCTATTGATGGTACCGATTACCAAGACGAGATGTTCGGACGTACTGGAAACCAGCAACAATATAACATTAATGTAAGTGGCGGAACCAAGCAAATGACTTATAGTGTCAGCTATGCCCATAATGAAGAAAAAAGTATCATGCTTAATTCCGGCTTCAAAAAAGACAATGTAAATGCAAAAATTAAATCAGAACTGAATAAATGGATGACACTGGACTTTAACGCCCGGTTAAGTTACTCTACCATTGACGGTTTAGGTGGTGGTGCTGATACCAATGAATCCAATGCTGCCAATTCAACCGTGGCTAATGCTACCGTATTCCGTCCGGTTGATTCACTTAAATACAGTGATGACGACGAAGAAAACAGTTCGGCACAACAGAAATCTCCATTGGAACGTCTGCTTGCAACAGATAAAACCCGCAATACTTTCAACCAGAACTACAATGTAGGTTTAAACTGGAAACCATTCAAGAACTGGACATTCCGTTCCGAATTCGGATATGGATGGAAGTTTGACGATACAGAACAGTATTGGGGAGTAGATGCAGTATCTAATTCTAAATATGGATATAACGGTCAGCCACAAGCCTACCTGTTGAGAGAAAAGACGATGAGCTGGCGTAATGCCAACACATTGACCTATGATAACAAAAAACTGTTCAAAGGTCGTGATAAACTCAATGTATTGATCGGACATGAAGTAAGCAGCAGCCAAAGGAAATCAATAGAAAATGTATCTGTAGCTTTCCCTGTTACTATGAATTTCGATGATATGAAAGCAAATATGGGTTCGGGCAAAGCTTTAGCCAACCAATCTACCATTGCTGCAAAAGAAAACATATTATCATTCTTTGGTCGTGTGAACTATACTATGATGGATAAATACTTGCTTGCTGTTACAGTACGTGCAGACGGTTCGAGCAAGTTCGGTTCCGGAAATCGTTGGGGTGTTTTCCCGTCAGCAGCTTTGGCATGGCGTATCTCTGACGAGGCTTTCATGAGTAACACTCAAGACTGGCTGTCAGCTTTGAAACTACGTTTAAGCTTCGGTACTGCCGGTAACAACCGTATCAATTCCGGTTTGCTTTCCACCACTTACTCTTTGGGAGGTAATGATGCACGCAATCCTTTCTTCAACGGAGAAAGCACTACCATGTTGGAACATGGAACGAACTTATACAACCCCGATTTGAAGTGGGAAACAACAGTAACCCGTAACATCGGTATTGACTATGGATTCTGGAACAATCGTATCTCCGGTGCTATCGACTTTTACTGGAATACAACCAGAGACTTATTGATGCGTACTGAAATTCCTTCTCTCTCCGGATATAACTATCAGTACAAGAACTTTGGACAGACATCCAATAAAGGTGTAGAATTGTCTGTTAGTGCTGTTTTATTTGATAAAAAGAATTTCTCTTTGAACTTCAATGCCAACATTGCTTACAACCGCAACCGCATTGATAAACTGAATACAGACTCTCCCTGGCAAAGTAGTAACTGGTCAGGTAGTACAATGGCCAAATACGAAGACTTCCGCGTAGAGAAAGGCGGACGTTTGGGTGAAGTTTGGGGATACAAGACAAACGGTTATTATACCGTATATGATCCTGTCACCAACCCTACCGGCGAACTGGTTTGGGCAGGTAGCGAATGGGGATTAAAAGACGGAATGCAAGATAACAGTCCTACTATCACCGGTGGTAAATACTATCCGGGTGGTTTGAAACTGGAATGTGATAAAGATGGTAACCCTCTCAAACAACGTTTGGGTAACACTATCGCTCCTACAACCGGTGGTTTTGGATTCGATGGTCGCGTAGGTAATTTCGACTTCAATGTATTCTTCAACTACTCTCTCGGAAATGTAATTGTCAATGGAACAAAACTGGCAGCTTCTTTCCGTTCAGGTTCAAGAACCGGTTATAACTTAAACAATGATTTCAGACTGTCTAACCGTTACACATGGATTGATCCGGAAACTGGTTTGAACCTGTCGTCCAGCTCTACAGATGTCCTTAATACCTATGGAGACATGACAACAGCAGGATTACGTCTGAATGAAATAAACGCTAACGCCAATATGTACAATCCGGCCAGCGCTACTACCATGCAGCTGACTGATTATGCAGTAGAAAAAGCCTCATTCCTGCGTTTGAATAACATCACTATCGGATACTCTCTTCCAAAAACAATTGTAAGGAGAGCGTTTATGCAGAATGTGAGAATCTATCTGACAGGATATAACCTGTTCTGTTGGACTAACTACAGCGGAGCAGACCCTGAAGTCGATACAAGCAGTAAGAAAAATGCGATGACTCCGGGCATAGATTACGCCGCTTATCCTAAGAGCCGCACATTTGTGGGTGGTATTAACGTTACATTCTAATTAAAACATTAAACAGATTGATCGTATGAAAATATATAAGACATTATTCCTGGGGCTGGGGTTAATTGCCCTGTCTTCCTGTTCGGACTTCCTGAATCAGACCTCACCGTCTGAATTGGATAATGAATCAACTTTTAATAATGCCTATTATACAGAATTGGCACTTAATAAAGTTTACGGCAGCCTGACGCAAGACCAGACTTATTCTAACTTCCTGCCTATCATTGCCGGAACCAATACCGACTGTGAACTGATTGACGGTTTGGGTACGGATGCAAGCAACACGTCCAGCGAACGTGGTAATATGAACTATAACGCTAATCCGGGATGGTCACAACTTTCCAAAGTATGGGATGCCATGTACGGAGTAATCGAGAATGCGAATCTGGTAGTAGATGGTATAAACAATAGCCAACTGATACAACAAGCAGGAGCAACCCGTACCAGCATGATGAGATTCCGTGCAGAAGCGATGACATTGCGTGCGATGATTTATTTCGATCTGATCCGCTTGTTCGGTGATATTCCTTTCAAAACAGAATCTTCCAACAGCGACCTGTCTAATGTTTACATTGGAAAGGCAGACCGTGACGATATCATGGATAAATTGATAATTGAACTCGAGGAAGCTATCGGATATTTACCTTGGGCTGGTGAAGACGGTTATACAACCGAACATGTAAGCAAAGGCTATGCTCACGCTCTCTTGGCTAACATTGCAATGACACGTGCCGGATATGCTATCCGCGAACAAGCTAAAGACGGATATATCACCGGAGATAACAGTGACGCTACTTATCCTACTCAACGTTGCAGCGATACCAAACGTAGAGAACTATTCGAATTGGCCGAAAAACATCTGGCAGCTGTTGTCAGTTCAGGAAAACATAAACTGAATCCTTCTGTAGAAGAATACTGGCGTTTAATAAATATCGGACAACTAGATCAGACTTATCAAGAAAACCTGTTCGAGATTCCAATGGGACTGAACAAAAGTGGTGAGCTGGGATATACTATCGGATATCGTATAAACGGTGCCAGTTCCCTATTCGGTCCGAAAGGTAACTCATCCGGTAAGTTGAAACTGACTGCTCCTTATTATCTGTCATTTGGCGAAGGAGATATCCGCCGCGATCTGACTTGTGCTATTTCACAACTTTCTACAGACAAAAACACCAAAGTATTTAAAGAATATATGTTAGGAAATGCTCCTTTCGGTCTTTATTGTGGAAAATGGGATTATCGTAAGATGATGGAAAACTCTGAATGGTACGCAGCTGTATTGGCCAGCGATCAGAAAGTTTGTTCCGGTATCAACGTAGTGAAAATGCGTTATCCGCAAGTATTGCTGATGTATGCCGAAGTTGTGAACGAACTTTATGGTAAGGGTGCAACAGCCGAAGGTTGTACATTAACAGCCACAGCAGCCCTGAAAGAAGTACACGACCGTGCTTTCACCGATGCAACCAAACGTGATGTTGCATGGACTGCTCTAATGGGAAAAGACTTCTTCGATGCAATTGTTGACGAAAATGCATGGGAACTGGCAGGAGAAGGTGTTCGTAAGTTCGACCTAATCCGTTGGAACCTGTTGAGCGAAAAAATAGACGAGTTCAAAAACGAATATACAAATGCAGTGTATAATGGTACATATCCACAGTATGTGAACTATAAATATCGCACGGACAATCCGATGTATATCGATATGACTTCTCTCGTATTTGGAGCTAAAGTAGGTGGAGAATATGAAAACAAGAGCTTCTTCGGTGCTGAAACCAGTGACAAGGAGCAAAAGAATCTGAAAGTAAACTTGCCTAGTATTTCTGGCGGATTGAACAAGGCTGTGAAGAATCGTTATTTATTGCCGATAGCTTCTACAACCATCTCTACCTCAAACGGTAAATTACATAACTCTTATGGTTATTCGGATTAATCTTAAAATCGTAAAATGATGAAGAATATAAAAAATATATTGGGAATGGGAGCTTTCATGCTCCTGGCCTCTTTGGCTGTATCTTCGTGTACAGAGAAAAGTGATTGGGATATTGACTCTTCCTATAGCCGTCCTTTCGGAACTGATGAAAACGGAATCAGTGTAGAAACAGATAGTAAAGTAGCCAGAGCGGTAGTAACTTGGAGCTCAACATCCAATACTGACTATTACATTATCGAGATTAGTCCTAACGAGATGACTGACGAGACTCCAATGGGATCAGAAGAAAATGGAAATATCGTTTATGGAAATGATCCTGCCAACCGGATC
>DXOJ01000457.1:12447-15857 GCA_019412865.1 Bacteroides sp.
CAAGCAGTCACCTTACACAATGGATAATCTGGCGGTAAATACGACTTATTATATGCGTATCAAGTCTATTTCCGGAGAGAAGGAATCTCGTTGGGTAAATTATAAAAAGACTTTTGCTTCAGTTAAGGAAGAAGCTATCCTGAATATCCCAACTACTGAAGACTTACCTGAAGGTCAAGGAAAAGTACGTATGTCATGGGAAGCCGGATTAGCAGTCGATCATTTCGAAATCATGGAAACGGGTGCCACAGAAGCAACTTCACGTGTTATTTCGTCAACAGAAGCTGCCGCAGGTGAAGCATGGGTTGAAAATTTGAAGTCGTTCACTGAATACACGATTACTATTTATAATGGAAATAATCCACGTGGTTCACAGACTGTTACCATCCCTGGTTTGGAAATTGAATCTACCATCAGTGATATAACAGCAAATTCAGCTGTATTCTCATGGGAAGAAACGGTGGATGTAGATGAATATGCTTGTGTTCTTTCTACCGAAGGAGTACCTGAATCAGGAACCCAATTATCACCAGCAGATATTGCTGCACATAAGGTAACAATCACAGGTTTGGCTTCCAGTACGGAATATACGGCTTATGCTTTCGCAAACGGCTCTATATGTTCTCGTATCACCTTTACAACTAAGAAAGGTAAACCGACAGGTTATACTGAAATGACATGGGAAGATGCCCTTGCCAACTGGGATAATCTTTCAGGAAAAGTATTAATCAATGTTTCCGGAACAGAAGGATTTGCACAAGAAAAAGAAAGCATTGCTGCTGGCGTGACTCACCTTATTTTCTGGGGTGACAGTCAAAACGGACAGGTTAATATGACTATTAAAAAGGGCGTAGGTGCCAGCGGAATATGTGATAAAGTAGAATTCCATAATCTGAATATTACCGATGAAGGAAATACAACCCTTATTTATCAAAACGGTGCTTCAGGTTGCATCAAAGAAATAGAAGTTACCTCGTGTACAATTACCAATATCCGTGGTATCGTTCGTATGAATGCAAGTACAAGTAATGCTATGTCTGTTACTATTGACGACTGTATCATCAAAGGATTGGGAAGAGCAGCAACATCCAATCATTATGGATTACTTCTTTCTGACAAGGTAACATTAACAACTCTCAATTTAGTGGTTTCCAACACTTCTATTATTGTATCCAAGGGAGCTTCTGCGTCTCAATTCATAAGACACAAGTCAGGACAAACCGGTACAATAACAATCAAGGATTGTACATTCTATGATATGTCAGCAAGTGATGCTTTCTGCAGAGATACAAAAGACATGACAATGACTATATCAAACACCCTGTTTGCCAAAGGTGGAGTTAAACCTTTCTACAACACAAGTTCCGTAGCTACAACTCTAAACGTAAACGGCTTGTATAAGGCTTCTGACTTTGCATTTGGTGCTACCGACTGGGGAAAAGACTATACTAGTCTTCCTCTGACTTCCGATCAACTATTCCCTAATGGCTCAAGTGAAGATTTGACTTTTGGAGCAGATGTTCCTGAAGAATACAGAGTCGGTGACCAACGTTGGAACAAATAACTAAATAAAACTACAAGGTTTTCCGTCAAGTCTGGAATTTCCATTTACTTGACGGAGAATCTTCTCTAAAAAAGCAACAGATATTATGAATACAAATTCAATCTATACAATAAGTAAATACTTACTTCTGTTCTTGTTGATTCTTACAGGTGCTTCCTGTAATGACAACGATGATGCAGAAGATACAAGCATCCCTGTTCTGATTTCACAGAATATCAATGATGGTGATGTAGTAGGTCCGAGCGGATATGTAGAACTGACTTTCAGCAAAGCCATGCGTCAGGCTCCGGATACAGAAATCTATTTCAACGGAGGAGTAGTGCGTGTATCCATCAACTACGAAAAAGTACGTTATACCTTCTCTGGTATGGAAAACAAAGAATGTACTTTCGAAGTTCCTGCCGGAGCATTAACAGATATGCAGGGAAGAGCTTACGACGAAGACTTCTTTTTAAGCTTTACTGCCAAATCTGAAATTTCGGGTGGTGGAAAAGTATTCGATGCAATTGTTGATTCAAAAGGGAATGGTGATTACACTACTCTCCAGGCTGCAATCAACGCCATCACTACCCCACCGACCAGTCCTTATAAAATCTTCATTGCCAACGGAACTTATAATGAATGTGTCCGAATCAATAAGAATAAACCATTTGTTCATTTAATCGGTGAGAGCCGCGATGGTGTTAAAATCCAGTTTGCAGTAAACCGTGTAGATGATTCAAGTAATGCTACCTCATGGCCTTATTCTATTTTCAACGAAAACTCACCAGCCCGCAAAGCCGGATATAGTGAAGAGCAAAACACAGTAGTGTTGATTGAAGCCACAGATTTTTATGCTGAAAACATTTCAATCATCAATCTTTATGGTGCATTCTCAAATCGTCACACTGGTGGTTTAGGTAAAAACGGACAGGCAGAAGCCTTGATAAACCGTGAAGACCGCTTTGCTTTGAATAATTGTTTGCTTGTCTCCTACCAGGATACATGGTGGACCCGTTATTGGAACAATACAACCCCTCATCGTGCATACGTTTATAACTCATGGATTGAAGGCCATACAGATTATATCTGGGGAAGTGGCGATGTACTTATCGAAAACAGTACATTCTATAATACAGGCAATGACGGTGGTAGCGTTATAACTGCTTCGCGTACCAGTGAAAGCGATAAATACGGATATGTTATAAAAGATTGTACGGTAAACGGTGATGATACAAAATTCTCATTCGGACGTTCCCAAGCAACAACCACGAAAACTGTCTGGATCAACACCAAGTTGAAAATGGATATTATAGATTCACACTGGGGATATGGTGGACAAATACCTACACTATATGCTGAATATAACACTATCGACAAGAATGGAAATATGATTGCGGAAAGTAAAACAATCACCTCCGGAAACGTTTCCTTCACTAGTTCAGTGCTAACAGCATCCGAAGCAGCTAAATATACATATGAGAATATAATAACTATTGACAGCTGGAACCCGAAAGAGTATATGGAAACTCCCCTTGCAACACCTACCAATGTCAATCTGTCGGGAAACACTCTGACATGGGATGCAGTATCCGGTGCTGCCGGTTACCTCATCTTTATGAATGGTAACTATGCAGGGCAAACTACAGACACTACCGTTACACTGACCAACACTGACGAAAGCAATATTTATACAGTGAAAACTGTAAGCCAGTACGGTACAGTAAGCGAATAAAACCTATAAGATTTAATAAAGAGTTCTTTGTCACATCATCAGCAAATATAATGTATGAGACAAAGAACTCTATTTTTTTAAGTAACTAATCAAAATTAAGCAGCATAATGACTAAAGTTAATATTCAGTTGT
>DXOJ01000458.1:0-22327 GCA_019412865.1 Bacteroides sp.
GATATAATAGTATGCGGCTGAAAGGAAAATGCTGGCCGGTTGTTTGCCTTTTGTTATTTCTCGTTTCTTGTGGACAGAAGAGCAAAAACAATACGCAGGCAGTCGGAGTGGCGGTTAGCGCCTCTGATTCCTCCCGGATTATTCTTCCGGAATATGCTGAAGGTTTCGAAGTGCAATATGTAGAGGGAGGGTGTCTGGTGACCATTCAGGACCCGCAGAAAGAAAAAGGTAAAGGGGAAATTTATCAGTATGCGTTTGTCAGGGATAAGGAAGCCTTTGCGAAAAATAAAGTATCCGCTGATTATGTAGTGCAGCCCGTTCCGATAAAGAATATCATTTGTATGACTTCGTTGCAGCTATCTAATTTTATAAAACTGGATGAGCTGGATCATGTGGTTGGTATCACAAGTACCCGCCATTTGTTTAATGAGGAAGTAAAACGCCGGTTGAAAGAGAAGAAAATTCGTAAGATAGGGATAGAGGGAAACTTTGATAATGAAGTTATTATTTCCATGAATCCCGATCTGATTATGATTTCTCCTTTCAAACGGGGAGGATATGACGCATTGAAAGAGGTAGGTATTCCTTTGATTCCGCATTTGGGATATAAAGAGAATTCTCCCCTTGGGCAGGCAGAATGGATTAAGTTTATCGGTCTGTTGATTGGAGAAGAGGAGAAAGCAAATGCAATCTTTGATTCGATTAAGGCTGAATATAATACATTGAAGCAGCTGACGGCAAAGATTGAGAAAAAGCCGGTTGTTTTTAGTGGTGAGCTGCGTGGCGGCAACTGGTACGCCGTAGGAGGACGCAATTTCCTCGCACAACTTTTTCGGGATGCCGGTGCTGATTATTTCCTAAAAGATGATCCGAATACAGGTGGAGTGACTTTAGACTTTGAGACTGTTTACAGTCGTGCGGAAAGTGCTGATTATTGGCGGATATTGAACAGCCATAACGGCACGTTCACTTATGACGCCTTGAAAGCACAGGATTCCCGGTATGCTGATTTCCGGGCATTCAAAGATAAAGGAGTGATTTATTGTAATCTCAAGGAGAAACCTTATTATGAGAATGTTCCCACTCATCCGGAAGTGCTACTGAAAGATTTGATTAAAGTATTTCATCCGGAACTGTTGCCGGAGTATACTCCCGTTTTTTATGAGCTTTTAAAATGAGAAGGATATGAAAACTCCTGTCTGGTTGTTGATGCTTCTGTTGGTTGGATTGATTTTTTTTCTTTTCTTCCTGAATCTCGTATTGGGTTCTGTATCTATACCGTTTCGTGCTGTATGGGATATTTGCCTGTGGGGAAATCATGAGAATCACATTTGGACGAATATTATCTGGAAATCGAGAATGCCCCAGGCAGTTACTGCGCTAGTTGCCGGAGCAGGGTTGTCCGTCAGCGGATTGCAGATGCAGACAGTTTTCAGAAACCCGTTAGCGGGGCCTTCTGTGTTGGGGATTAGTTCCGGAGCAAGTATGGGAGTGGCTTTTGTCGTTTTATTGTCAGGCAGTCTCGGAGGAGTGGCGTTGAGCAGTCTGGGGCTGATTGGTGAATTGGCGCTGACGGTTGCCGCTATTGCAGGAGCATTGTCTATCATGGCGCTTATTGCTTTCGCCTCACAGAAAGTAAAAGGAAACGTGACTCTGTTGATTATCGGTGTGATGATTGGTTATGTAGCCAATGCTGTGATTGGAGTCTTGAAGTTTTTCAGTGTTGAAGAAGATATTCGCGCGTATGTCATTTGGGGATTAGGAAGTTTTTCCCGTATTTCCGGTGACCAGTTATTCCCATTCCTTTGTACAATGGCTGTACTTCTTCCACTCTCTTTTCTGTTGATTAAGACATTGAATCTGTTGTTGCTTGGAGACAGTTATGCGCGAAATCTGGGCTTGAATATCAAACGTGCCCGTTTGTTGGTAATCTCCTGTTCCGGAGCTTTGGTGGCGATTGTTACGGCTTATTGTGGCCCGATTGTTTTTCTGGGACTGGCTGTGCCGCATCTTTGCCGTGCTTTGTTCCGTACTTCCGACCATCGGATATTGATGCCTTCTTCTTTATTGGTAGGGGCGGCAATGGCGTTATTATGTAATCTGATAGCCCGTATGCCGGGATTTGAAGGTGCTTTGCCGGTCAACTCCGTCACAGCTTTGGTCGGTGCACCGGTGGTAGTGTCGGTGTTGTTCCGTAAGCGTAAGGGAGAGGTAAATGAATGATAATCAGAACAGGGAGAAACTTAACATGCAAGAGCAAGAAACCATAACTATCAGGAACCTGGCCACAGGCTATAAAGGAAAGCATAAAACGCATATCGTAGCCCGTGATATAAATGCCAGTATTTATGCTGGCGAACTCACTTGCCTGCTCGGAGCCAATGGAGCGGGAAAGTCCACTTTGTTGCATACACTGTCCGGTTTCCTTCCGAAATTGTCGGGAGAGATCCGGATCATGAATAAAGAGGTTGAGAAATATTCCGATGCGGATATGTCGAAAGTCATCAGTGTGGTGCTGACAGAAAAGTGCGACTTGCGTAATATGACGGTGGAAGAGATGGTAGCGTTAGGAAGAAGTCCTTATACCGGGTTTTGGGGAGTGTTGAAGAAAGGAGATAAAGAAATTGTTTCCCGTGCGATAGCCGGTGTAGGGATAGAGGTGCTAACCGGTCGGATGATGCATACGTTGAGTGACGGAGAAAAACAAAAGGTGATGATTGCCAAAGCGTTGGCGCAGGAAACACCTGTAATTTTTCTGGATGAACCGACCGCCTTCCTTGATTTTCCAAGTAAAGTGGAGATGATGCAACTGTTGCATCGGTTGTCCCGCAATACGGGGAAAACGATTTTCATGAGTACCCATGATTTGGAACTGGCTTTGCAGATTGCCGATAAAGTCTGGATGATGGATAAAGAAAACGGTGTGACTATCGGAACTCCTGAGGACTTGTCACTGAATGGTACATTGAGTAACTTCTTTTCCCGTAAAGGAATCATGTTCGACCAAAATACGGGATTATTTAAAATCAACAATGAATATTCTGTAAAGATGCATCTTGAAGGGCATGGTCAAAAATATGCGATGGTCAGGAAAGCTCTTTTGCGAAATGGAATTCTGGCAGGGCGTGAGATTGAATCTGATGTTTATATAGAAACAGGTAATCTTCAGACGGAAGGATTTTTGCTGCATTTGCCGGAGAATGAAGTTCGAAAAGCGGAAGACATTGAGGTATTGCTTAAGTTGGTGTCCGGTTATCTGGTGAATAGCAGATATAGTTGATTCAAAAAATCCTCAAAACTGTATGGAAATGAGCCGAAATATAATCTCTTAACACTCTACTACAGAATTAAAAAGTGAAAATTTGCTGTCACCTGTCACATGTTTGTATTTAAACATCTGACAGTGAATGAGTAGTGGTGTGACGGCAGTATGTGACAGCACAGTGACAGTACTTTTGCTGTCACCTCTCACTCCCTCTTTTAGAAGCAAGTTCCAAGCAAGTTTCCTTTGTTTGAAACTAAAGTTTCAACAAAGAGAAACTAGAGTTTCCAGCCTTGAAACTAATGGTTTCAAGCAATTGGAACTAGAGTTTCAAGCTTATGGAACTAAAGTTTCATCCCATGAAACCAATGGTTTGAAAGTATGAAACGAATGTTTTTCTATGACTAAAAAATATGAAGCTATGCAGGTTGTGATTTTCAGGAAAGAGAAAAGGAAGAGAAGAAAGAATCGTGGGAGAACATGTGACAGCAAAAGTACTGTCACTGTGCTGTCACATGTTGCCGTCACACCACTACTCATTCATTGTCAGAAGTTTAAATACAAACATGTGACAGGTGACAGCAAATTTTCACTTTTTAATTCTCTAGTAGATGCTCGCTGGGATTATATTTCAGCTTATTTTTTTATGACTTGACTTATTTCAAAACCGTATTAGAAATAAACCTGTCAATAATAGATTTAGAATAGGGTAGAGTGAAATTGATATGAAATCTCCCCAGTCTCATTGATTAATAAAATAGCGAGCTCTCCTTTGGGAAAAAGTGGTGTACAGTGTATATGACATAGTTGCACCAACTTGTTGAACAAAATTTCTTTATCTTTCTTGTTTGGTATTCCCCATAGTTCGCGGGCAAGCGTCATTTGTTCGATCAATGCTAAAGTCTCATCTGAACAGCTGCACTGAATAGCTATTTCTTTTAAAAAGTCTTTGTTCATTACCACTTTCTTGCTGTGAGTATCCAAGTGTCCTTCTGCCAGTTTTACCGCTTTTCCTATCATAATCCCCATGCTTACCTTTTGAAAACCAGTCTCTGCTGCTATTTTTAATGTCTCTCCGATAAAGTTCCCGTAATGCACAAAAGCCTGTGGAGGGAGATTCGGATAGAGGCTCCGGACAAATTTCTCACTTTTGGCTCCGGAATTGATAACCAATCGTTCCGCATTAACTGCATAGGCCACTTCCACTTCCTTGCGTATGGCATCGACGAATGCTTCCGAAGAAAAAGGTTTCACAATACCCGAAGTTCCGATAATGGAGATCCCTCCAATAATTCCCAATTTCGGGTTGAATGTTTTCAGTGCCAGTGCTTCCCCTTCGGGAACGCTGATAGTTATGTCCAGCCCTCCTCCATAAAGTAAGGATAGCTCATTGACGATCATTTTCCGGGGAGTCGAATTGATGGCAGGTTCACCGACGGTTAATCCCAATCCGGGAAGTGTGACTTTTCCCACCCCTTTTCCTTGCAGGAAATGTATGCCGGGAGAATCGGAAAAAGATACAGTGGCTACAATCTGATGTCCGTGGGTAACGTCCGGGTCATCTCCGGCATCTTTGATGACACTGGCAGTGGCGGTATTCTCATCCGTTTTTTCTACCTTATATATAGGTAGGACGACCCTTTCTCCATCCGGTAATGTCACTTCCGTTTTTTCTTTAAAACATTCTTCTGTCAATGCAAGTAAAGCGGCTTTGGCTGCGGCTGTTGCGCAGGTTCCGGTAGTGAATCCACTTCTTAGGGCATAAAATCCCGGTACATTTAGTTCAACAGCCCGTCTCAATCCGTATTTCCCATTTACTGTAATAAAACCCTCGGGCAGGGGAGGACGGCGGACCACATAAATTTTGATTCCGTTTTTCAGAGCAGCTTCTATTTTTTCGATGAAGCCTCCCGAACTGCCGCTTTCTTTTGTGATAATCGCTTGCGGGGAAAGTTGCTTAAAAAGGAGTGATTCATCTTCTTCGGGTTGATAGAAAATCAGTTTTTCTTTGGGGAATCCTGCCTTTATGGCAATATCTACGGATTCCGACCGTTCCAGAACCCGAAAGATACAGTCATGCTCTTTCCAGAAACCTTGTAGCTTGGTAATAGTTTGAGTGCCGGTGAGAGCCAGTAGTTTCTCTATACCGTCCTGTTTCATACGGGCGACGGCGCCTTCGAAGTCATCACACCAAATGATTTCCTCCGATAATTCCGGATAGATACGCTCCAGGCGCACTACCTTGATCGTTAATTCTTTTGCCGCGAGGAAGATATTCTGGTGGAGTTGTTGCGCAAATGGATGGGCGGCATCTATTATTAATCGGATGTCGTGTTCACGGCAGAAAGAAATGATTTTTTCTGAATCCATGTTGCCGGTCAGTCGCGTCATATTTCTGCACGTGACTTCCTGAAGGGTGCCACGTGTGGAATAATAAAAGGGTTGTCCTGCTTCATCGAGGGTTTCAGCGGCAGTGCGTCCCTCCGTCGTTCCTCCGAAAATCAGTATCATGGGCGGAAAAGATGTTTGAATTCATCAGCATATAGTCTGGATAATCCCTCCCGGTGGTCGATGGCATTACCGACTACAAGCAGGGTAGTAAGAGTCAGATGGTTGTCACGGACAATTTGAGCAAGATCTTTCAGCTTGCCGCGATATATCTTTTCTTCTTTCCAAGTGAGTTTGTAGCAGGCAGCTACGGGCGTTTCGGGAGAGTAGGCTTGCAAGAGTTCTTCCTGTACCTGCTCCACAATAGCAGCACTTAGATAGATGCACATCGTGCTTTGCGAGCGCGCCAGCAAATGAAGCTTTTCTTTCTCAGGCATCGGTGTCCGACCCTCTCCACGTGTGAGGATAATGCTTTGCACTTCTTCAGGAATGGTGAACTGTGATTTGAGGGCTGCTGCTGCGGCCTGAAAAGAAGAAATGCCGGGAGTGATGTGATACCTCATTCCGTATTGGTCGAAGAATGCCATTTGTTCGGCAATAGCTCCGTAAATACACGGGTCACCTGTGTGGAGACGTACCACAAACAATCCCTTGTCATAGAAAGACTTCATGAGGGTGAATTGTTCCTCCAATGTCATGTCTGCCGAGCTTCTGACTGTAGCGCCCGGTTTGGCGTAATACGTCAGTTCGCGTGGCACCAGACTGCCGGCATAAAGAATGAGGTCTGCCTTTTCCAGCATTCTCTTGCCTCTTACAGAAATCAATTCCGGGTCGCCCGGACCGGCCCCCACAATCTCGATATGCCCGTTGTTGCGGTCACTATCAGCAGAAAGTGCTACGGCAAAGGTGAAATTATTCCCTTCGGATAGTATTCCTTTTTGCTTTTCCATCAACAATCTGCCGTAATCGGAGGCACGGATAGCAGAACTTTCGGCCACCCCATCAACGCCTGTCACTTCCTTCACTTTTTCGGAGGGATTCGGAACGCTGATATCTGCCAGTTCTTCGGCTTTATAAATATGTAGTTCACTGTTTGAGAACTGCGTATGTAATTCTGCAATCAACGGTTCGTCTTTTTTCAGTTCAATCGTTGAAATGCTTTTCACTGCAAGTGGAGAAAGATGGTGTCGCAATAATTCATCTTTCATATAAATGCAGACTCCTTGTGGAGAACATTCTTTTTTGCAGCCTACCCCGATATGAAGCACGGGCGGATAGAACTGCAGTGTCGGGATAGGAGCGTCATATTCCCACGGACCAACAGTGATGAGTAATTGGTATTCCGCCAGCGGTATTTCTTCCAATCTATAATAGATATCTGTATGTTCCGGACAGCTCTGTTCAAGTTCGTCCGTTCCTTTATCTTTGACGCTGAGAAGCAGGGCTGTCTTGTGTTTATTCACAAACTGAAAAATAGCCTGATTCATGGAAGCCGGTGTTGCCGAAGTTTTCCATCCGTAACGGGAGGTAAACGTATCCAGCGCCCACAACTGTTGATTATCACTTTGGGTGGTGACGATGGCTTCCCCTCCGGTGATTCCCGCAACGATTCGTGTCAGTTCATTGCCGCCTCCGATGTGTCCGGACAGTACGGAGATAACGAAACGTCCGGTACTGTCAACGTTAATCACTGCCGGATCGGCATATTTGTTCCGGATGCAGGAAGCAATACTTCTCACACAGATGCCGAGTGCACCGATAAAAACGATTGCTTTAAAATCGGAAAAATGTTCTTTCATAAACCCGCTGTACGAGGTGATTGTTTCGCATCCCTCTGCTTCTCCTTTGAGGTATATGGCGGATTCTGCTAACTCTCTGCTTATATTCCTGGCTATGGGCAGACTTGACTCGGAGATTAAAATGATTGCTGTCTGAACGCTCTTTTCCATCCTGAAAATAATTAATTGGGGTAATGTTGCAAAAATACAATAATAATCAGTTTCTTTCCTTGAGAGGTAGTGTAAATTTTGTGTTACTAAAAATATTTTTAGATATGTTATGAGATACAAATTAAATGTAGTAATTTTGCGGCACTTTAGGTGATGTTTTCAATCGTCCGATTGAACATAAAAGGGAATCCGGTGTGAATCCGGAGCAGTGCCCGCTACTGTAACATCCATCTATTGAAAGTTTTACTACTGCCACTGTGCCGGATGCACGGGAAGGCGAACTTTCAGGATGAAGTCAGGAAACCTGCCTAAGGAAGAAACAATAGTTAACTTGTTCTCGGGGCTAAGAACATAAACTATAGAAATTTAAGCATAATCACAAAATGTTGAAAAAACTTATTTTGACCACCATGTTGGTCGGTGTATGTTGTGTTGTGTCCGCTCAGGTTACAATCAAGGGGCGTGTGTTGAATTCTGAAACCGGAGAGCCTGTTGTCGGAGCGAATATTCGGGTGGACCATAGTCTGCAGGGGGGAACTACGAATGCAAAAGGAGAGTTTATAATCAAGGGATTGCCTGATGGCAAACAAACCCTGCAAGTATCACATCTCAATTATGAACCGCAACGGTATTCCACTTCAAAGAGTGTAAATGACGTCGTGATACGCATGACGGAAAGTCATAACAATTTAAACCAGGTGGTAGTGACCGGAACCGGAACACATCGCCGGATGGTGGATAGTCCCATCCCGGTAAATGTATTGACTGCCAAAGATATCAAGGAGGCCAATGTTACGAATCTTGAGGAGGCTCTTACCAAACTCACTTCTAACTTTTCTTTCTCTACCAGCGGTATGGGAACGGAAATGGTGCTTAATGGCTTGAATAGCGATTATATCCTTGTATTAGTGAACGGACGGAAACTGATTGGCGATGATGCGTTGATGCGCATCAACATGGCAAACGTGAAACGAATTGAAATACTGAACGGTTCGGCATCTGCGCTGTATGGTAGTGATGCCATTGGTGGAGTTATTAATATCATCACGGATGACAGCAAAAACAAGATTGACGCATCGAGCACTACCAAGGTGAGTGACCACGGACGTTTTTCGGAAGCTGTGAATCTGGATTTGAATGTTGGCAAACTTTCATCGTATACTTCTTACCAACGCCAACAGTCGGATGGCTGGAAACTTCATCCGATGACCGAAACGGTGAATAAAAAAGGGGAAGTGAAACTGGATCCTACCGATAAACAGGCTTTCACCGGTTATCATTCGAATACGGTCAACCAGAGTTTCTCTTATTCTCTGAATCATAAGACAACGCTGTATGCACAGGGTTCGTACTATAATTTCCTGAATGACCGTCCGGTAACGGAATATAAATATAATATGTATCATGAGAATTATACGTATGGTTTCGGTATGAAGTATATTGTGAATAAGAAAGCATATATCGATGCCGATTTCTATTCGGACAATTACAAGTCGGCTTATGACTATATTCAGGAAAGCGGTGACTTTAAGATTGGAGATAAGGAAACTCGTAAGAAACAATATTTTTACCGGGGAAATGTGAAGAGTATTATCAAGGTGAACAGCAAGAACAAACTGTCTGCCGGATTGGAATATCTGGATGAAAAGCTGGAAAGTGAATCGGACAATATCTCTAATAAGACGCTCTACACCATGGCTTTATATGCACAGGATGAGTGGACGATTGCCGAATCTCTGCAAGCAGTAGTGGGATTGCGTTACATTTATAATGAAACATTTGAAGATCATTTCACTCCGACAGCTTCTATTATGTATAGGGAGGGTGGTTTCCGTGGCCGATTGTCTTTTGCAACAGGTTTCCGCACGCCTACTCTTTCTGAAATTTACGCTACGGATCTGGCAAAGACTACCAATCGCTATACTATCGGAAATCTGGAACTGAAACCGGAAGAAAGCAAGAATTTCTCATTGAATCTGGAATATACTCATTCCCGTTTTTCTGTATCAGCAACGGCTTTTGTAAATAATGTGACGGATATGATTAATTACCGTACTTTGAGCGATGAAGAAGCTGCACAGTACGGTGATTATGATGAAGTGCGCCAGCGTGACAACATCGATAAAGTGAGAATCAAAGGGGTGAATGTAAATGCAAATGCTTACCTGGGACTTGGATTCAATCTGGGAGCCGGCTATACGCTGTTGGATGCAAGAAATCTGATAACGGACAAACCGATTGACAAAAGTGTCAAGTATGCAGGAAACGTAAATGCGCAATGGTCTAAGAACTGGGGATTGTATGGACTGAACATCAATATGGTTGGTCGCGGACAGGGAAAGAGATATTCCGAAACGTATGACTATGATTCATCCGGTTTTATGCTTTGGGATTTGAATACAGGACATACATTCAATCTGAAATATTTCATTCTGAATGCCGGTTTGGGTGTTGAGAACCTGTTCGACTGGGTAGACGACCGTCCCTGGAATACGAAGAAACCTTATTCGACCATTACACCGGGAAGAGCTTTCTATGCAAGCCTGACGATTCGTTTTAGAAAATAAGGATAAGAAATAATCGATAAGAGAGATGGAAGATTTGAAACCGGTATATATCGTTTCTTTAGGTCCGGGTGAAGCGGGGCTTATCTCTTTGATAGGAGGTGCTACACTATGTCGGGCAAATGCTATTTTTTGCCCGAAAACAAATGCGCGTTCCCGGTCTTCTGTTCTTCTGAAAGAATTGAAGATAAAGAAAGAATCTATCAGACGCTATACATTGCCGATGAGTAAGAAGCGTGAGATGGCTTATGAGGCTTACGATAAGGTTTTTGAAGAAATAGTCAGCCTGTATTCGGAAGGTTTATGTGTGGCGATAGTGGCTGAAGGAGATGCAGGTTTTTATTCTTCTACCAGTTATTTGGTCGGAAGGCTCAAAAAAGCGGGGATACCTATCAAGCAGATTGCCGGTGTTCCGGCGTTTATTGCAGCGGCGGCTTCCATCGGTCTTTCCATTGTGGAACAAGAAGAACGGTTGACGGTGTGTCCGGGAAAAGTGGACAGAGAACTGTTCAGCCGGATTGCTTCCGGTAGTGAAGTGGCGGTAGTGATGAAACTATCGCAGTGTGAGGAGGAAGTGAAGCATTTTATAAGTTTGGAGGAAGGACTTGTCTGTCATTATTTCGAGAATGTGGGAGCGGACGGGGAATTTTATACGTGTGATAAGAAAGATATATTGGCAAGGGAATTTCCTTATTTCTCTTTAATGATAATAAAAGGTAGATGAAACGAATGAGACAAATATGGTTAACAGGACTTGTTTTGTTGTCTTTATCCGCAGAGGTAAGTGCACAGAGCAATGTCGCCATGCAGGATTCGATTCCTGAAATAGTGGTGACAGGTACGGGAACGGAACACTATCTGAAAGATGCACCTGTGCAGACGGAAGTGATTAGCCGCAAAATGCTGGATAGTTATGCAGGGGCTACCTTGGAAGATATTTTGAGCGGACTGTGTGCTTCTTTTGATTTTAGTGCTGGTGATATGGGAGCCAATATGCAATTGGGAGGACTCGGCAATGGTTATATATTAATCCTTGTTGATGGCAAGAAGATGCATGGTGATGTAGGCGGACAGAATAATCTGGGCTTGATCGATCCGGCTCGTATTGAACGTATTGAAATCGTGAAAGGAGCTGCTTCGGCACTTTACGGAAGTGATGCTATTGCAGGAGTGGTGAATATTATATTAAAGAAACACCGCGAAAATATTTTGATAGAAAATACAAGTCGCGGCGGATCGTATGGAGAATTCCGGCAGTCGAATGCCGTACAGTTCAAGGTTGGTAAATTTACTTCTTCCACTAATTTCCAACTGAAGCATTCAGACGGATGGCAGAATACAACTTATGAAGATCCGAACCGTTATGAATATCCTATAACCAATTCTATCAATAAGACTGTAAATCGCTACACGGACTGGCAAGTGGCACAGCGTTTCGATTATCAGGCTACAAAGGATTTGAGCCTTTATGCTGACGGTAGCTTTTATCGCAAACGGATATATCGTCCTTGCGGAGTGCCTGACTATAAGACTTATGATTTCCTTTATCGTAACTCTTCTGTTGCGACAGGAGGTAAGTTGAAGCTGAAAAATAGCAATAGCATTATGCTGGACGTCAACTATGATAGTCATGCTTATTATTATATGTATACTCGCGAGACTTGGGATAAGGAGTATGATGATAGTGGCAAGGAGATCAGTTTTCCATATTTCCCCGGTGATAAAGGATTGCAAAGCGATCAAAGCCGCTTGTTATTGCAGTTGAAAGGTATATTCAATCTGCCATACTTCAATCGTTTGAGTGTGGGTACTGATACGGAAATCAATTGGCTGGATGCTCCCCGTCGACTGGATGAAAAAGATCAGGTATCCGATTATACGACCTCTTTCTATGCGCAGGATGAATGGACGCCTATTGAACGGTTGAATATCACAGCGGGAGGGAGATTGACAGTGAATCAGAACTTTGGTGTGCGCATCACTCCGAAAGTATCGGCACTTTATAAGTTAGGAGCTTTTAATCTGCGTGCTACCTATTCGGAAGGATTCAAGACACCGACACTGAAAGAATTGCATTACCGTTATATCCGTCAGATGTCAATAATCTCATTGAATCTGGGAAATACGGAGTTGGATCCACAGACCAGCCGTTATGTTTCCGGTGGACTGGAATATAATGGAACTCGTTTCAGTATCAATGTCACGGGATATTGTAACTGGGTAGATAATATGATAACTCTAGTCACTATTCCTCTTTCGCAGGCTCCGGGTGATTTGGTTGTTACCTATGATCCTGCCCGTGTACGCCAGTATCAGAACATGGATGATGCCCGTACTTATGGGGTGGATGTGAATGCCCAATGGACACCGGTCCAATCACTGACTCTAACAGGAGGTTATAGCTATCTGGATACTGAAGCGAATCAATATGATGAAGAAGATCAAGTGATGAAACATGTCATTATTGATGGTATGGCTCATCATCGTGCTACTGTGAGTGCCATCTGGACGCATGCATGGAGACGGAGTAACTATCATCTTGGCATTGGAGTTTATGGACGTATTCAGAGTAAACGTTATTATCAGGATGATGGAAATGGCAAGGCTTATAATCTTTGGAGGCTGAATACCCGTCACCAATTTAAATTGGGTAAACGATGGAATGCAGAGGTGAATGCGGGAATCGACAATATCTTCAATTATTATGAGACAACGTATCACAGCCTGAATTATGGTACAACTACAGCGGGACGAACTTTCTATGGTTCGTTGATGATACAATTCGGACAAAAAAAGACAAAAAATACATGATGTTTAACCCTTTAAAATTTTAAAGACATGAAACAGTTTAGATTTATGATGATGACGGCTTTAGTAGCTGTAATGTCCCTTTCGGCAGTATCTTGCTCCGACGACGATGATGATGTGGCAAAATCCAACCACGATAAGAAGATGGAAGCAGTAACTGCCGAAGTACAAGCCAACAAAAAGCATGATACAGCCTTGCTGCTAGTGACTTTTGGTAGTACGTGGGATGCACCTCAAACGACTTTCAATAATATGAAAGCGCAGTTTGCTAGTAAGTTCCCTAACATGGATATTTATTTTTCTTTCACTTCGGAGATTTGTATGACCCGCTGCGCGGCAAAAGGTTGGAATTATTATGCACCTTCTTTCTATTTGGAAGCTATTGGTCTGGCAGGATATAAGACGGTTTGTGTGCAATCTCTTCATGTTATTCCCGGCGAAGAATTCCTTCGGGTACAGAATGTCGTGAAAGATTTCCATAATGATGGTGAGCACCCGGAATTTGCCAACGTGAAAGTATATTTGGGTGGTCCGTTGTTGGAAACAGAGGAAGATGTAACCAATGTAGCAAAGATTCTGCATGAAACTTATAAAAGTAAAGTGGAGTCGAATAATATCGTGACTTTCATGGGACATGGAAATCCCGAAAATTATAACTACGGGAATGGTAACTCTCGCTACACGATGATGGAAGCAGAGTTGCAGAAACTTAATTCTAATTATTTTGTGGCTACTGTAGATATGGAAGATAATTATATAGACGATATGATTTCCCGTATGCAGGAGGCTAACAAGAAATCAGGTAATGTGATCTGTCATCCGTTGATGTCTATTGCAGGCGATCATGCTAATAATGATATGAAGGGTGGTGTTGGTGCCACGGCTGAAGAAGGAAGTTGGCGCTATGAATTGTCAAAAGCCGGATATACTTGCCCGTTGGCTAACTGTGATATCAAAGGATTAGGTGATTATTCCAAGATTGTAAGCGTATGGGTTAGCCATATTGAGAAGAAGATCGCTGATAATGATGCAATGTATGATCCGGATGCGGAAGAAGAATAATTAGTTGATTAGTTGAGTGTGAAATAATCATACTGCTAATAAACAAAATAAAGCCAACCAAAATGGTCGTATTTGCTATAAATAAATGGGATCATTTTAGTTGGCTTTTTATATAGTCAGGATATTCTGTGATTTTTTATTCAGAACTATCTGATTACATTTTATCTTGTTTAAGTTTTTATCTTTACCTTTGTTTCAGGTATAATCCTGAAGATGTATGAAAGAAAATAAGATCATAGTAGCAGGTATCGGTCCCGGTAGTCCGGAAGATATTACTCCAGCTGTTGTTAGTGCACTGAAAGAATCAGATGTGGTGATTGGTTATAAATATTATTTTCAGTTTATTACTCAATGGCTGGCAGAAGGAACAGAATGTGTTGATACCGGAATGAAGCGGGAGAAAGCCCGTGCTGAATTGGCTTTTGAATATGCTGAACAGGGAAAAACTGTTTGTGTCATCAGTTCCGGTGATGCGGGAATCTATGGGATGGCTCCGTTGATTTATGAAATGAAACGGGAACGGGGGAGTGAGGTCGAGATCCTCGTGCTGCCCGGTATCAGTGCTTTCCAGAAAGCTGCGTCATTGCTGGGTGCTCCCATCGGTCATGATTTTTGCATTATCTCTCTGTCCGACTTGATGACTTCCTGGGAAATCATAGAAAAAAGAATCACTGCCGCTGCTACTGCCGACTTTGTAACAGCCATTTACAACCCTAAGAGTGAGGGACGTTACTGGCAGCTTCATCGACTGAAAGAAATTTTTCAGCAATCCCGTTCACCGGAAACGCCCGTAGGTTATGTCCGTCAGGCAGGCCGGGAAGAAGAAACGGTGGTAGTGACCACCTTGCAGGATTTCGATCCGGAAGAAGTGGATATGTTTACAGTAGTACTGATTGGCAATTCACAAACCTATCAATTTCAGAACCGGATGGTAACTCCTCGCGGATATTATCGCGAACAGGAAAAGGGTGAAGTCGGAAAAGGACAGGAGATTATGATGAACTCTTTCCGGAAGATAGAGGAAGAGATGCAGAATAAAGAAATTGACCTTGACCGTAAATGGGCTTTATTTCATGCCATACATACCACAGCGGATTTTGAAATGGAGAAGCTGGTATATACGGATAAGGAGGTTGTAAAGAACTTGTATGAACAGATTGCTTCCGGACGGATTAAGACGATTATCACAGATGTCACGATGGTGGCTGCCGGCATACGGAAAGGTGCTTTACAGCGTTTAGGGGTGGAAGTGAAATGTTATCTTTCCGACGAACGTGCAGTGGAACAGTCGAAGAAACGGGGGACTACCCGTTCACAGGAAGCTATTCGCCTGGCTGTAGAAGAACATCCGGATGCTCTTTTTGTATTTGGCAATGCACCTACGGCATTAATAGAACTGTGCGATCTGATTCGAAAAGGAAAAGCACACCCGTCCGGGGTTATTGCCGCTCCCGTAGGATTCGTGCATGTGAAAGAGTCGAAATACATGATAAAGACATTCACGGAAGTACCGAAGATTATTGTTCAGGGCAGACGGGGAGGGAGTAATCTTGCCGCTACATTGGTGAATGCGATTTTATGTTTTGATGATGCCCGGACACTGCGCCCCGGCAGAGATGTATAGAAGAGTATAGACATTTTATATGACAGAATGCAGGAATTTCATATCATAGGAATAACAGATAGTCGCGAACTCTCTTTCAGTAAGGAGGTTCAGGTTTTGATTGCCCGTTCTCATGTCTTTTCGGGTGGAAAGAGACACCATGAAATTATGGCTGCCATGTTACCGGAATCATCGGTTTGGATAGATATAACTGTGCCTCTTGACGCTGTGTTCGAGTGTTATGCCGATTATCAGGAAATAGTAGTTTTTGCTTCCGGTGATCCTTTGTTTTTTGGTTTTGCCAATACGGTGATGCGTAAACTGCCCGAGGCTGTTGTTAAAGTCTATCCGTCTTTCAATTCCTTGCAGCTTTTAGCACACAAAGCTTTGTTGCCTTATCATGATATGCGGACGATTTCTCTGACTGGCAGACCGTGGAAAGCCTTGGATGAGGCTCTTATTTCCGGAGAGACATTGATTGGTTCGCTTACTGACAGAGAAAAAACACCTGCTTCCATAGCTGCCCGGATGCAAGCGTACGGATATGCCAACTACCGGATGATTGTGGGTGAGCAGTTGGGGAATGAAGAGGAAACAGT
The DNA here is from genome assembly GCA_019412865.1 of Bacteroides sp. Taxonomy (GTDB): domain Bacteria; phylum Bacteroidota; class Bacteroidia; order Bacteroidales; family Bacteroidaceae; genus Bacteroides. The sequence goes on from DXOJ01000458.1 coordinate 16,236, forward strand.
GGCAGAATATAGTGTGGAGGAAGCGATGGAAAGGCATTTCAGGATGCCGAATTGTGTGATTTTAAAGCGTATAACTGTTCGTGAACGGCCGTTCGGAATTCCGGAAGAGCAGTTTGAATTGCTGGACGGGCGGGCGAATATGATAACCAAGATGCCTGTTCGTCTGCTGTCATTGAGTCTGCTCGATTTGAGAAACAGATCGGTGATGTGGGACGTGGGTTTTTGTACCGGTTCTGTTTCCATTGAGGCGAAGTTGCAATTTCCTCATCTCGATATTGTTGCTTTTGAAAAAAGAGAGGCGGGGCGGCAATTGATGGAAACGAATAGTCGTCGGTTTGGTTGTCCGGGAATAACGACGGTGATTGGAGATTTTCTGGATATGCCGTTAGAGAAATTTCCCATGCCTGATGCTGTCTTTATTGGAGGTCATGGTGGCAAGTTGGGAGAAATGATAAAGAAAATAGCTCCTTTATTGCCTGTTGGTGGGACGCTGGTGTTTAATTCTGTATCCGAAGACAGTAGGAATCAATTTGAGAAAGCAATAGACGATAATGGATTGAAACTTGAACAAGTGATCCGACTGACAGTAGACGAGCATAATCCCATTGATACACTGAAAGCTATAAAACGATGAAACAGACCAGTCATTTCTTAATTGGAGCCGCTTCTTCGGGAGGTGGAAAAACAACCTTTACAACAGGGTTGTTAAGACTGTTTCGTGATAGAGGACTGAATGTGCAGCCTTATAAATGTGGCCCTGATTATATTGATACGAAGTATCATGAGATGGCAGCAGGTAATGCTTCCGTCAATCTCGATCTCTGGCTCTCTTCTCAAAAACATGTAAAGGAGACGTATGCAAAATATGCGGCTGCAATGGATGTATGTGTGACCGAGGGAGTGATGGGACTTTTCGACGGTTTCGATGGAATGGAGGGAAGCAGTGCGGCTATTGCCGCCTTATTGAATATCCCTGTTGTTCTTGTAATCAATGCCAAATCAACGTCTTATACAGTAGCTCCGATTCTATATGGCTTTAAATATTTCAATCCGTCGGTGCGACTTGCCGGTGTGGTATTCAATCAGGTAGCTTCCGAACGCCATTACTCTTTTTTACAGAAAGCCTGTGAAGATGTAGGCGTAGAATGTTTCGGCTTTCTTCCCCGATTGAAAGAACTGGAAGTACCCTCCCGTCATTTGGGATTGACGTTGGATGCTTCCTATCAGTTTGATAAATTCGCTTCTGTGGTGGCGCAGGCGATTGAAGAGCATGTGGCGGTTGACCGGATTCTTGAAGTATGTAGTGTACCATTGGTTGATTATAATGCACATATCTCGATTCCATCGACAGAAATCTCCAAAGACATTCTTTCTGAAAAAAAATGGAAGATAGCAGTAGCACAGGATGCTGCATTTAATTTCATGTACCGGGAGAACTTGGCTCGTCTGAAAGAATTAGGGACAGTTACCTTTTTCAGTCCCATGAGCGATGAACATCTGCCCGATTGTGATTTAGTTTATTTGCCGGGTGGTTACCCTGAATTTTTCCTGAAAGAGCTGGAAAGTAACATAGCCATCAAGCAACAATTAAAAATGTATGTGGAAAGCGGAGGCCGTTTGCTTGCCGAATGTGGTGGGATGATGTATCTTTGTGACAGTATCCGGGGAATGGATGGAAAACAATATGTCATGGTCGGATTACTGCATCAGAGGGCTACTATGGAAAATATGAAATTAAGGCTTGGTTATCGAACCCTCCGGATAGGAGAGCAGGTATGGAAAGGACATGAATTTCATTACTCTTCCATTGAAAAAGAACTTCCATCCATTGCGGAGGTGACAGATGCAAAAGGAAATCCTGTTTCCACTCCGCTTTATCGATATAAGAATCTGATTGCAGGCTATACACACCTCTATTGGGGTGAAATGAACTTAATGAAACTTTGGGAATGATGAGAAGAATATATACCCGTACGGGAGACAATGGAACTACCGGAATCTTTGGTGGTGAGCGTGTCGAAAAAGATGATATCAGGATTGAGGCTAATGGTACGATTGACGAACTGAATACGGTGATAGGAATAGTCCGCTCACTTCTTCCTGAACAGGATGAATGGCACGAATGGCTGTATGAAATACAGATGGAACTGATGTCATGTATGAGCCATGTGGCTACTCCATCCGTTAAAAGGGGCGAAAACCCGAATACCTTGCGTACGGATCTGACCGGTCTTCTGGAAAAAAGAATGGATACAATGAATGCCGCTATGGAAGATAATGGCTATTTTATACTACCGGGTGGTACACAAATTTCTGCACAATTGCATCATGCGCGTGTTATAGCAAGGCGTGCCGAACGGAGGCTTTGCACATTACATCGGCAGGACCCGGTGCCGCAATCTCTGCTTGAATTCATCAACCGGTTATCCGACTTGTTCTTTGTCATGGCACGCTATGAAATGTATCGGCAGCACTGGACTGAAGAGAAATGGAAAGCTTTCGGTTATAAGCGCAAAGCTTCAACCCCTGACCAAAGTAAATAGAAAGATGGAGAAGAAAAAACTAAATTCCTTTATGCTTGCCGGAACAGGTAGCGATGTCGGGAAAAGTATTCTGGCTGCGGCATTCTGCCGCATATTGAAGCAGGACGGATATCATCCTGCACCGTTCAAGGCCCAGAATATGGCTTTGAATTCGTATGCCACTCCCGAGGGATTGGAGATCGGCAGGGCGCAAGCCGTTCAGGCGGAAGCTGCCGGTGTTCCCTGTCATACGGATATGAATCCGTTGTTGTTGAAGCCAAGCTCCGAACATACTTCGCAGGTTGTGTTATTGGGGAAACCAATCGGTGACCGGAATGCGTATGAGTATTTCCGCAAGGAGGGAAGGGAAGAATTACGAAAAGTAGTCAATGAGTCGTATGATCGCCTCGCTACCAGATATAATCCGATAGTGATGGAGGGGGCCGGCAGTATCTCGGAAATTAATCTGCGGGACGTCGACCTGGTCAATATGCCTATGGCAAAACACGCTGGGGCAGATGTTTTTCTGGTGGCGGACATTGATCGTGGTGGTGTATTTGCCAGTGTGTATGGTTCTATTCTGTTGCAGACTCCGGAAGAACGTTCATTGATTAAGGGTATTATTATCAATAAGTTTAGAGGGGATATCCGCCTGTTTGAGTCCGGAATAAAGATGATCGAAGACCTCTGCAAGGTTCCTGTGCTTGGAGTAGTGCCTTACTATAAGGGGATTTATATAGAAGAAGAGGACTCTGTGATGCTTGAGTCTAAAAACCGGGAGGCTATGGCCGGAAAAATCAATATAGCTGTGATCTTGCTGCGTCATCTGTCTAACTTTACCGATTTTAATGTGTTGGAACGGGATGAACGGGTGCATTTATATTATACCAATAATGTGAATGAAATAGCGAAAGCAGATATTGTATTGTTGCCCGGAAGCAAGAATACGCTGGATGATCTTTATGAATTGCGCTGTAACGGAGTAGTACAAGCTATTCTGAAAGCTCATCGGGAAGGGGCGACCATCATGGGCATCTGTGGCGGTTATCAGATGATGGGACTGGAAGTACGCGATCCTGACGGAGTAGAGGGAAGTTTTAAATTACTCCCCGGCTTGGGGTTACTTCCTGTTATCACTACCATGCAGGGAGATAAAGTGACCCGGCAGGTGAATTTCACTTTTGATGAGTCGGATACGGTTTGTAAGGGATATGAGATACACATGGGCAGAAGCGTACCTGCTGAAGGATTCTCCCCTTCTCCTTTAAATAAACTGGAGGATGGAAGAGAGGATGGTTACCGGAATGGCCGGAAATGTATGGGAACATATATTCATGGCATACTTGACAACCAGTCATTTATAGATTTCCTGCTCAAGCCTTATGCCGACAAACTGGAACAGCAGACCTTTGACTATGCAACATTCAAGGAAGAACAATATGATAAGTTGGCGGAACATGTGAGAAAACACATCAATATGCCGTTACTTTATAAAATATTAGAAAGAAATGATTGAGGGACACGGAGACGATCTTTATAAATACGGAAAGAAAATAGTTAGCAATTTCAGTTCGAATGTGTATAACCGGATCGATCATTCGGGACTTTACCAACGATTGAATGAGCGGCTCTCTACCATTTGCAGTTATCCCGAGCCGATGCCTTATTCTTTGGAAAGTGAAATAGCCCGGAGGTATTCGCTCACTCCCCGCCAGGTTTGTGTGACTAATGGAGCGACGGAAGCTATTTACCTGATAGCACAAGTCTTTCAAGGACGTATTTCAGCCGTGTTGGGACCAACCTTTAGCGAGTATGCGGACGCATGCCGGGTACATCGACACAAAGTGAAACCTTTTTATTCGTTGGACGCTTTACCGGAAGATGCGGAACTGGTATGGATCTGCAATCCGAATAATCCGACAGGTGAAGTGCGAAATAAGGAAGACCTGAAAGCATTGGTCGATTCTCATCCTGATAAATTGTTTATATTCGATCAGTCTTACGAGTATTTCACATTAAAGTCACTTCTTGGGATTAAAGAAGCCGCTTCCTTTCCAAATGTGATCCTGCTCCATTCAATGACCAAGCAATACGCGATTCCGGGACTGCGGGTGGGCTATTTTACTGCCTCAGAGGGATTGACCGATGACGTTCGTTGCCGCCGGATGCCTTGGTCTGTGAATAGTCTGGCTATTGAAGCCGCAAAATATCTTCTGGAAGAGGGAGACGGCATTTCAGCGGATATTCCGCAACTTCTGGCAGAACGTGAGCGACTGACAAACCTCCTGCTTGCCACGGGTATGTTGGAAATATGGCCAACTGATACGCACTATATGTTGATAAAACTACGTATGGGGAAAGCGGCGGCCCTTAAGGATTTTCTAGCCGTGAATCATGGAATACTCATTCGGGATGCATCCAACTTTGAGGGATTGGACGAGCGTTTCTTTCGGATTGCTACGCAAACTCCCGAAGAAAATGATAAGCTGGTGAAAGCAATCAGTGAATGGATGGAGCAGATAATGAGTTAAGAGATATTTTTGTTTATGATGAGTTACTTTATCGCTATAGGAGTAGTGCTGCGTGTTTTATTGCCGGCTTGGCTGATGGATCGTCTATTCGGTGATCCGGTGTCTTTGCCTCATCCTGTCATCTGGTTCGGCAAGATGATTGCTTTCGGGGAAAAGAGACTGAATAAAGGATCTTATAAGTTATGGAAAGGAGGAATCATGTCTGTTCTGTTGATCCTGTTCGTTTATTCGGTCACCATAGGAATCGAATATGCCCTTTCTTTTTTAGGAACTTCTGCAGTGATCGGTTTTGATATAATCTGCATTTTCTTTTGTCTGGCCGGAACTACATTGATTAAAGAGGTCAGAATGGTATTTGAGGCGGTTGATCGTTCTTTGGAAGAGGGACGTATTCAGGTTGCCCGTATTGTAGGGCGTGATACCTCCGAACTTTCTGCACAGGAAGTCAGGACTGCTGCTCTTGAAACTTTGGCGGAAAATTTGAGCGACGGAGTGATTGCTCCTCTTTTCTGGTATTTGTTGTTGGGCGTTCCGGGAATGATGGCCTACAAAATGGTGAATACGCTTGATTCCATGATTGGTTATCATAGTGATCGTTATCTTCTTTTTGGGCGTGTGGCAGCTCGTGTTGATGATGTCGCTAATTATATTCCTGCCCGTCTTACTGCTTTTCTGATGGTATTGGCAAGTGGTCGGCTGAAACTTCTGTCATTTGTGAAGAGATATGGCAGAGAACATGCAAGTCCCAATTCCGGCTATCCGGAAGCCGCTCTTGCAGGTATCCTGAATTGTCGTTTCGGCGGTCCTCATCACTATTTTGGTCAACTCTTTACAAAGCCTTATATCGGAGTGAATGAACGTTTGCTGGACACATCCGATATGCGGATGGGAGTTGCTGTCAACCGTCGTGCAGAAGAGATGATGATTGTCCTGACTGTTTGTTTACGGGCGCTCTTGATATAGAAAAACTCCTCCATAGGCAGGTACTGCCTGAAATGCTTCTTCCGGTTGAATCAACTTTGCATAAATTTGTGCGCAA
>DXOJ01000458.1:22337-30212 GCA_019412865.1 Bacteroides sp.
CGCAAATCAATACGCCGCCATGCGCAAATACTACTATATTTTCAGCCTCCTTTTGTTTGACTTCGTCTAAAAATGCGGCTACCCGTTTATACTGATCGGCAAACGATTCTCCATTGGTTGCTTTTACATTCAGGTAATCGTCGTACCAGCATTGGAGATTCGGGTCTTTGATTTTATCAAAATACTGCATTTCCCAATCTCCGAAATTAAGTTCCAGTATTCTTGGGTCACGGATGGCATCTCCGAATCCGCAATACTGTGCGAGACGGGTACATCTGGATAGAGGACTGGTATAGGCCATATCAAAGTGAATGGATTCGATTTTAGCTTTGGTTACAGCTGCTTCTGCCTCAAATGTAGGACGTAAAGGAACGTCTGACTGACCGTAACAAAGACCTTTAGGAACGTCGACAGAGGTATGTCTGATTAGATAAATATTCATAGGTTTACTTATTTTATATAGATAGACATCACTGCTCCCAGCCAGAAACTTATTTCGCTTAAGAGAAATAATGCACCGCAACAATCTCCGGTATATCCGTTCAGACGTCGTTTCATCATCCGGCAGATAAAGAAGAATACCAGAATGGGAAATATACATACGGGCCAGTAGCTTGGAGGAAGTAATAGGAGAGGCAGTATTCCCCCCATCGCAGACATAACGATCTCCCCCAAATTCATTCTTGTATATACTGTCCCAGATTTGCTATCTTCTTCTTTCCGTGCGTAGGGCAGGTAATTGATGATATTGGAAGAAATGAATTTGCTCCAGGTATCTCCGCTTAGTAATAAGAAAGGAGTAACTGTTAAGGGAAGTGCGACCAGTAGATTGTAAGCAAGCAGATAATAAATGATTAATCCCAAAACTCCATAGCTTCCGATATGGGAATCTTTCATGATGCGTAACGTGCTTTCCCTGTTCGTTCCACCTCCGAATCCATCGAAGAAATCGGCCAATCCATCCTCATGCAATGCTCCTGTGATAAGTAAACGTGAAGTCAGTGCCAAGATTACGGCTACTCCGTGAGGTAGAATAGTACTGGCTCCCCAGAAAATCAATGCCATCATTCCCCCGGTCAGCCAGCCACTGAAACTCCAATAACTGACAACGTGTTTGAAACACTCCTGCGGAACTTCTTTTATTTTCCAGAAAGGCAATCGTGTAAAGAATATGAGTGCGGCAAGTATCTGGTTCATCTTAGAAATATTTAGTGATAGAAGCATGAGCAAATGAATCCATCTCATTCAGCATTTTCATAGCAGAATCTACAATGGGATAGGCACAAACGGAACCGCTTCCTTCTCCAAGTCTTAATCCGAGATTGAGTAGGGGACGTGCTCCGAGATAATCCAATAATAGCTTATGTCCGCTCTCGTCTCCCTGATGACCGAATATGGCGTAGCTCATCACTTCCGGATAAAGGCGTGAAGCGGCAAGAATACAATTGGTCATTATAAATCCATCAATTAAAATAACCATTCCCAGTTCTGCAGCTTTGAGCATTGCTCCTACGGCCATTACCATTTCGTAACCTCCGAAACGGCAGAGGATTTCTTCTGCGGAATGCTCTCCCGGATATTGTTCGAGAGATCTTTTCAGAACTTCGTATTTGTGGTTTATTCCCTGGTGATTGAGTCCGCTTCCTGCACCTACACATTGATCTAATGGGATTCCGGTGAAGCAAGTCATCCATAGAGAAGAGGACGAAGTATTTCCGATTCCCATTTCACCGAAGCTAATGATATTGCAGCCTTCCTGGTGAGAAGTGTCCACACATTGGGCACCATGCTCCAGGCAAAGTTCCATCTCTTCAGGTGTCATGGCTGCTTTATGAAGGAAATTGCGTGTTCCTTTTCCGACTTTCATGTTAATGATACCTTTTTCATAAGGTAAATCATAATCGACTCCTGCGTCTACAATTTTAAGAGTGAAACCGTGCTGTCGGCACAGGAAATTGATCCCTGCTCCCCCATGAAGAAAGTTGCTGATTTGTTGCCAGGTTACTTCTTTAGGAGATGGGCTGACTTTTTCTTCTACGATGCCATGATCTGCGGCAAAGATTATATTTTGAGGATGAGTTAATCGTGGAGAAAGGGATTGTTGGATCAGTCCGATTTGCAAAGCAATTTCTTCCAGTCTTCCAAGCGATCCTTTAGGCTTGGTCAGATTATTGATTTTGTCAATCAGAGCTTCTTTGATAGCTTCATCCGGCTTTTGAATATGAAACGTTTTCATGTTTATTTTATTTTTACGGGAATACCACTTGCCATGAGATATACATCGTCGGCATGCGATGCGATGTATTGATTGGTCCAACCTTGCAAGTCTGTGAATTTACGTTGCAGTTTGTTCTCGGAAACTCCCCCCCAGCCAATCTCATTAGTTACAAATATGAAAGTGGCATCCTGCTGGGTAAATTTGTCGAATTCTTTTTTGACGGCTTCCAATGAGGAGGCAACGTTAGAATCAAACTCCATAAAGAAGTTAGTGCACCAAAGAGTTACACAATCTATCACTACGACTCTGCCCGCTACATTGTGACGGCTCAATTCTTTTTCTTCTTCTATATTTGTCCATTCAGGACCGCGGTTCTTTTGATGGCGTTCCACCCTTTTTCTGAATTCTTCGTCCCATATCTTGGCAGTGGCCAAGTAAACCGGTGACGTAGTAAGTTCATGCGCTTTTTTTTCCGCAAACGAACTTTTACCGGATCGTTGTCCTCCTGTGATTAGTATAATCCTTTTCATTAAGTTGCTGATTGAATAATGGATGGACAAAGGTATAAAAAATAACTCCGGGATTAACCGTTTTACGTAAAAGTTATTAACTTTGTCCCGATTTGTTTTAGATCAACATAAATATCAGACTTAACTACTATTAGATATGAACGCTTGTAAGTTAGTGGGATTGCTTTTGCTGCTACTTTGGGGACATACTGCTCTGTATGCTCAACAAGTGAGAACTGTGCGAGGAAGAGTGCAGACAATGGAAGCCGGCAGTAATGAGAAGCGGGCATTACCATCTGCCAGCATTGTTATTTTGGCGAAAAGCGATTCTGCCTTTATCAAGGGAATAACAAGTGATAAGAATGGGCGTTTCATTCTTAATTATCAACCGCAGAAGAAAAAGAAATACCTGTTGAAGGTCTCTTTTATGGGAATGCAATCTGTATACCGGGCACTGGAAGACTCTGTATCGGTGAATATCGGTACAGTGGTATTGAAAGATGATGATATTCAGATTAGTGAAGTGACGATAACGGGAAAATTGCAGGAAGTAGTGATGGAGGGAGATACTACGGTTATCAATGCTGCCGCTTTTAAAACTCGTGAAGGAGCTTATCTGGAAGATTTAGTGAAGCGTGTTCCCGGATTGGTATATAATAAGAAAGATAATTCGTTGACATACAACGGACAGCCCATCAGTGAAATCAATGTAAATGGCGAAGCTTTTTTCTCCGGAGATAAAAAGACGGCACTCGAAAATCTTCCGGCAGACTTGATTAGTAAGTTGAAAGTATATGATAAGAAATCGAAAGAAGAGGAGTTCACCGGAATTAGTTCAGGAGAAAAGAAATATGTACTTGACTTGCAGACTAAGGATGAATTGAATAAAACCTGGCTGACAAATGCAACGGTAGGATACGGGAATAACCAGAAGAAGGATTTCGAGGGGCAAGTGAATTATTTTAGTAAAGACGGAGATAATCTTTCTTTTATCGCACAGTCTACCAACAGATACCAGAATAGTACGTACAAGGATAATATCAACAATTCGGTAGGAATGAATATGACTCATAAATTCGGTAAGAAATTCTCCCTGACCGGAAGTGTGAACTATAATTTGAACCGGAACGGAAATCTTTCTTCCATTTATCAGGAACAGTATTTGCCGGCAGGTAATCAATACTCTGCGTCTACTAACGAAAGTAACTCTAAGGGGCGGTCGATTAGTTCTAACTTCATGGGAAGCTGGGAAGTAGATAAACGTACACGTATACATTTTACCGGTAATTTAGGAATCTCTCCTAATAGGAATGAAAACAGTAGCCAGAATGCATCTTTTGATGCTCCTCCCGGCATAAGTCATGAGAGCTTGTTTGATAACTTTGAATCTATTCCCCGGGATATAAAAGTGAATCGTAGCGAGAACCGGTCGCGTTCGGAGAATCAGTCGAACCGTTATAGCTGGATGATGAGTATTATGAGACGTCTGAATGAAAAAGGTACAACGCTGGCATTGAATATCCTGAACTCGGATTCGTGGGGAGATAATGAAAGTTTTTCGCTTTCTAAAACTACTTATTTCCGTCTTGAAGATAAATTGGGAAATGATTCGGTGCTTTTTCGTAACCAGTATTTGAAGTCGCCTCAAAAAAATAATTCATGGAGAGTCGGGATTACCTTTGCCCAGCCTATTGGTAAGAAGATGCATTTCCGGGTAGCATATAACTGGGATACTAACTATGAGCGTGATAATCGTGATACGTATGAATTATCTTCTCTGACGAAGTCGGAAGTCTTTGGTGAACTACCTCCCGACTATGAAGCAGGGTATGTGGATAGTTTGAGTAATCGGAGTCATAGTCGTACGAATGGCCATAATCTGGATGTGGGGCTTAATTACTCTGATGATACCTGGATGTTTAATGCCTCATTAGGGATGACTCCGCAAAAACGTGCCATTGAACGGAAAATGGGAAAGCTCTATGCGGACACTACCATGCATACTATCGACTTTCAGCCTATGATATGGGTGAATTGGAAAAAGAAAGAGGCCCGGATCACTTTCAATTATAGCGGTAGAACCCGGCAACCCTCCTTATCAGATTTAATGCCGCTGACGGATAACAGTAATCCGTTGTATATCACCCGGGGAAATCCGGATTTGAAACAGATGTTTTCTCATAGTGTCCGTGTGAGCTTTCAACATTCAAAAAAAGGTATATCTGCGAATATCGGCGGGCAGATGGAACAGAACAGTGTGACGCAGGTAGTGCTATATGATGCAAAAACCGGCGGACGTGAGACATCTCCTATTAATATTAACGGAAACTGGAATGTATATGGAAGTGCCAACTGGTGGAAGCGTCTGGGACATTTTTCCTTGCGGTTGGATATGAACGGTAATCATAGCAATCGTGTCAGTATGATTAATGAAGACAAGAGCCTCGAACCGAAGAAAAGTACGACACGTGATACCGGATTGGGGTGTGACGCGAATGTATCTTATCAGCCCACCTGGGGAGGTATTGATTTCTCTACTTCCTGGAATTATCAGTATTCGCTTAATTCTATCAATGATAACGATACCTATACGCGTAATTATAGTTTTCGTCTTGAAGGGTACGTTGATCTTCCTTTTGGCTTGCAATTACGGACTGACGGGGCTTATTCTTTCCGTAATGGTACGAATATCCGTAAAGGCGAAGATGACCAGATGTTGTGGAATGCAAGTGCCAGCTGGCGGTTCTTGAAAAAGAAAGAAGCGGAACTGTCTGCTTATTGGGCGGATATTCTCGGGAAGAGGAAAAGTTTCGGCCGTACGACTTCTTCTGATGGTTTTTATGAGTTCCGTAACCAGGAAATAAAAGGATATTTCATAGTCACTTTCAAATATAACTTTCGTTTGATGATGTGATTTTTAGAAAAAAGTCGTATGTTTGCTACAGAACCATAAAACAAAATGTACTATGAGCGGTAATTATGTTATCAATATCGGCCGTCAGTTAGGTAGCGGCGGAAAAGAAATAGGAGAGAAGTTGGCAGCCCGTTTGGGAATCAACTTCTACGACAAGGAACTGATTAATCTGGCTTCGGAGGAAAGTGGATTGTGTAAGGAGTTTTTTGAAAAGGCTGATGAAAAAGCCTCGCAGGGTATTATTGGCGGACTGTTCGGTATGCGTTTCCCTTTTATCAGTGAGGGAGCTATGCCATGTAACAACTGCTTGAGCAATGATGCCTTGTTCAAAGTACAGAGTGATGTGATCCGTCATCTGGCAGCAGAAAGATCTTGTGTCTTTGTAGGACGTTGCGCAGATTATATTCTGAGAGAGCATCCTCGTTGCGCTAATGTTTTTATTTCAGCCTCTAAAGAAGATCGCATAGCGCGGTTGTGTGGCATGCATCATATTGATGCGGAAGCTGCAGAAGAAATGATCGAAAAAGCGGATAAGAGACGTTCGGAATACTATAATTATTATAGCTATAAAACGTGGGGAGCAGCAGCTACTTATCATTTGTGCATCGATTCTTCTTCTTTGGGAATTGAAGAGACAGTGCGGTTCATTGAAGAATTTGTAGTAAAGAAACTGCAGCTTGTATGACAGGATAGAAAAGTAGATTGAAAAAATAAATAAAGCCGGCATATTCCATTTGGATATAGCCGGCTTTATTGTTTATATGCTAAACTTGATTTACATCATTGCTAATAATATCATCTGTCCCGTTAGAATACGGAGGAACATTGATAACGGATAAACTGTAGAGTATCCCACTGCCGGAGCATCTCCGGAGGTTGTTTGATTGGCATAAGCCAATGCCGGTGGGTCGGTATTACTACCGGCTATCAATCCCATCAGGGTGAAGTAGTTTACCTTATAATATAATCTTGCGATGGTGCCGATGATAAGTAGCGGGATAACGGTGATAAGGAAACCGGAACCTACGTATAGTAATCCGTCTCCCTCGACTACCGTTTGCACGAAATTGGCACCGGCATCTATACCGACACTGGCAAGGAAGAGAACGATACCGATTTCACGAAGCATCAGGTTGGCACTCATGGTTGTATAAGTCACTAAATGCAGCTTATGACCGAAACGGCCGATAAGAATAGCCACTACCAGCGGTCCGCCTGCCAAACCTAATTTTAAAGGAGTCGGCATACCCGGGAATGCAATCGGAAGACTACCCAGAAGGATACCTAAGAAGATACCAACGAAGATCGTAACAATGTTCGGTGTATCCAAGCGTTTTAACTGATTACCCAGTACACCGGCAACACGTTCCACTGCATCTTGCTGTCCTACCACCATAACGCGGTCACCTACCTGAAGTATCAGATTCGGATCGGCAAACAGGTCCATACCGGAACGGTTGATACGAGTGACATTGACCCCATACATACTACGGAAGTGCATAGAACCTAATGTTTTACCATTGATTTCCGGTTTGGTAACCAGAATACGACGGGAAACCATTGGGAGGTCTTGTTTTTCCCAGTCGAGCTCCACTTCTTTTCCGATAAATACTACAATTGCAGGAGCGTCTTCTTCCGAGCAGACGATAAATAACTGGTCGCCTATATTAAACACTGTTTCATGGTCGGGAATACTTACATGACCATCATGGCGAATTCGGGAGCAAACGAACTTACGGCCCAGGAAATTCTTGATTTCAATCAGCGTTTTTCCACTAATTGATTCATTGCGAACTTCCAGGCTCATCATGTGAGGTTTGTGGTGTGAATCTCCACTTTGGATTTTCAGGCTTTCTTCTTCTTTCGCCATATTGACACGGAAGATGTAACGGATGGCAATGATAGAACCAATGATACCTACCACACCGAGGGGATAAGCACATGCATAACCGAGAGCAATCTGCGGACCGGTATAATGCAACTGATTCAGAGCCTCATTGGCAGCACCAAGTCCCGGAGTATTTGTCACTGCTCCGTAAAGGATACCTACCATCATCGGCAGTTCTACCCGGCCGTTCCAGAGGTAATAAAGCCCCAGTGCGACAGCAATATTTAACACTACGATGCCTACAGCCAACAGGTTTAATGTCATTCCTCCTTTTTTGAAAGAGGAGAAGAAAGATGGCCCCACCTGAAGACCGATACAGAATACGAACAAGATCAATCCGAATTCA
>DXOJ01000459.1 GCA_019412865.1 Bacteroides sp.
CTTTAGACATATGTTTATTCAAATAAGCCGGCCAATTCAACTTAATTCAAAACAATTTCCTATTTTTGCATCCATTATATATAAACAAGGTATAAGATGAACTACGGATTCGTAAAAGTAGCTGCAGCTGTGCCACACGTAAAAGTGGCAGACTGTAAATTTAATGCAGAGAAGATAGAAAGTCTGATTGCGGTAGCCGAAGGTAAAGGAGTGCAAATGATCGTATTTCCAGAAATGAGTATTACCGGATATACTTGTGGCGACCTGTTTGGACAGCAGCTTTTGCTTGAAGAGGCAGAAATGGGGCTGATGCAAATCCTTAATAATACTCGTCAATTAGACATTATTTCTATTGTTGGCATGCCTGTTATTGTCAATTCGACAGTAATCAATGCAGCCGTAGTGATTCAGAAAGGGAAAGTATTGGGAGTTGCTGCCAAGACTTATCTGCCAAATTATAAAGAATTCTATGAACAACGCTGGTTCACTTCGGCACTTCAACTGACAACCAATAACGTACGGCTTTGCGGACAAGTAGTTCCGATAGGTGCCAATTTGCTATTTGAAACTTCGGATACGACCTTTGGTATTGAAATATGTGAAGACCTTTGGTCTACCATCCCTCCCAGTTCTTCATTGGCACTGCAAGGAGCAGAAATTATCTTCAATATGTCTGCAGATAATGAAGGTATTGGAAAGAACAATTATCTCTGCTCTCTCATCAGCCAGCAATCTGCACGTTGCATTGCCGGATATGTATTCTCATCCTGTGGCTTTGGAGAGTCTACTACTGATGTCGTTTTTGCAGGTAATGGACTGATTTATGAAAACGGTTCACTTCTTGCACGCAGTGAACGTTTCAGTATGAAAGAACAACTTATTATCAGTGAAATAGATGTAGAACGCATCCGGGCAGAGCGCAGGATAAACACCACTTTTGCCGCCAATCAAGGTAATCTAGAAGATAAAAAGGCCGTTTCCATTGCAACAGAATTTGTCAAGAGCAAAGAACTGACCTTAACCCGCAAGTTCAATTCCCATCCCTTTGTGCCGCAGGGAGCAGAACTGAACGAGCATTGCGAAGAAGTATTCTCCATTCAGATAGCCGGACTGGCACAAAGATTGGTTCATACCGGAGCTAAAACTGCCGTAGTTGGCATTTCCGGTGGATTGGATTCAACACTCGCACTGCTTGTTTGCGTGAAGACTTTTGATAAGTTGGGATTGTCCCGGAAAGATATCCTCGGAATCACAATGCCAGGTTTCGGAACAACAGATCGTACATATCACAATGCTATTGACCTGATGAAATCGTTAGGTATTTCGATTCGTGAAATCAGTATAAAAGATGCCTGCATCCAGCATTTCAAAGATATAAACCATGATATAAATGTACATGACGTTACATACGAGAATTCGCAGGCGCGGGAACGTACCCAAATATTGATGGACGTAGCTAATCAAACTTGGGGAATGGTTATTGGCACAGGAGATTTATCAGAACTTGCACTGGGATGGGCAACCTACAACGGCGATCACATGTCTATGTACGGAGTAAATGCAAGTGTACCGAAAACTCTGGTGAAGTACCTAGTACAATGGGTAGCGGAAAACGGTATAGATGAAAATTCAAAAGCGACTTTACTTGATATAGTAGACACTCCCATTAGTCCGGAACTGATTCCTGCAGATGAAAACGGAGAGATTAAACAAAAAACAGAAGATTTGGTAGGTCCTTATGAGCTGCATGACTTCTTCCTTTATTATTTCTTACGTTGTGGTTTCCGCCCATCCAAGATATTCTTTCTGGCAAATATTGCCTTCAAAGATGTCTATGACGAAGAAACCATCAAGAAATGGCTTTATACTTTTTTCCGCCGCTTCTTTAATCAGCAATTCAAACGTTCCTGTCTGCCCGATGGACCTAAAGTAGGAAGCATTTCTATTAGCCCACGAGGAGACTGGAGGATGCCTAGTGATGCAAGTTCAGCTATGTGGCTCAAAGAAATAGAGAATTTATAAGTATTATAATACAGATTATCATAATCTATAATTCTCAAAGTATTCTTGCTGTGATGAGAAAGAATTCTCATGCCTATGAGAAAATCTTCTCATCACGGTGAGAATTTTTTCTCATAAGCGTGAGAATACTTTGAGAATAGCGTAACAGATAAATCACTATTAAACAATCATTTAATCCGATACATTTGTATAAAGCATACGAACTAAAGTTACTCTGCCGACATAACCCTTCTTCTTATTTGCTCTATATCTGCTTCTTTAATCCTTCGAATGATGTTTTTATAAATACGATGAAAGCCATACTCTCCTTCTATCATTTCACGGATTGCATCTTCTTTTGAGACATTCTGAAAGACGATACGATAAAGCGCACAAACAGCTCCTGTACGATCAGAGCCATGGTGACAATGAAAAATGATAGGCGCATTACGATTTTTAATAATGCGTAATGCCTGTATCAATTCTTCTTCACTAATCGAATGTGCTTTAGTTTTCACCCGATAAAGCTTGATATTCGTTCCTTTTGCTTCATCATCATCACTATGCCTGTTACGCAAGTTGAGCACTTCTCCAATACCATACTTTTCCAAAGCTTTAAAGTCATCCTTTGAAGGTTGTTCTGAACGGTATACACCTGAATCGATTCTATACAGATTCGTTAAATCACTGTCAGGTAGAGTGATCTTATCTGCTTTCAGATTCTGACCGAAAAGAAAGACAGACAAAACTGTTCCCAATAGACTTAACAGGACTCTTTTCTGCATAAGTTTATATGTTATTATTAAAAAATTAAAGAACTCCTTTACTGGATGGAAGTTCAAAATGATAGATATCACGTTTCAATGCCATCTTTAGTGCACGTGCGAGAGCTTTAAAAATTCCTTCTATTTTATGATGTTCATTCTGTCCTTCGGCTTTGATATTCAGATTCATCTTCGCTGCATCGCTCAATGATTTAAAGAAATGAAGGAACATTTCTGTTGGCATCTCTCCTATTTTTTCACGCTTGAATTCAGCATCCCAAACCAGCCAAGGACGACCACCGAAGTCCAGACAAACCTGACAAAGACAATCATCCATCGGCAAGGCATAACCATAACGTTCAATCCCTCGTTTGCTACCTAAAGCCTGATAGATACATTCGCCCAATGCAATAGCGGTATCTTCGATCGTGTGATGTTCATCTACTTCCAAATCTCCTTTAACACGGATGGTCAAGTCAATGCCGGAATGCTTTCCAATCTGTTCGAGCATATGATCGAAGAAACCAAGACCGGTAGAAATATCGCAGGTGCCGTTTCCATCCAGATTCAAAGACACATAAATATCAGTTTCTTTTGTGGTGCGGTGTACTTCCGCTTTTCGTTCACCGGCAAAAAGGAACTCGGCTATCTGGTCCCAGTCGGTGGTTGCAAGAGTACAGACTTCTTCCAATCCTTTTTCTTTCAGGCCTTCTGTTGAATCTTGCAGATAGATGGCACGGCAACCCAGATTTTTGGCTAGTTCCACATCCGTAGGACGGTCACCGATAACAAAGCTCTCTGCAAGATCGTATTCCGGGTTGTTCAGATACTTCGTCAACATTCCGGTACGCGGTTTACGAGTGGTCGCATTATCTTCAGGAAAGCTGCGGTCTATCAGAATTTCATCAAAAGTTATTCCTTCTCCTTCCAATGTTTTAAGCATCAGATTATGGGCAGGCCAAAATGTTTCTTCCGGAAAAGAAGCTGTACCCAATCCGTCTTGATTGGTGACCATTACAAATTCAAAGTCAAGTTTACTACGGATGAAACCCAAATTACGGAATACCTTCGGAT
>DXOJ01000046.1:0-4159 GCA_019412865.1 Bacteroides sp.
AATAAACATGAGAATCGTCTCGCGAAGCCAACGTGACTTGTTCGTTATCTTATATTTCTCAAGATAACGATCTACAATCAGCTGTTCTTCGTCGCTCAATAAAATGCTCATCCGTCGTTCCCTTTTGGTACACTCGACATGCATTTTCAGGCACTTCTTACTCCTTTTTCTCATATCTTCTGCAAAATTACTTTTACTTCTGTAAATACAAAGAATAAAAGCAGTAAATTTGCAAAAAAAGATGGCTAAACATAATGATTTAGGAAAAGCCGGAGAAAATGCCGCCGTAGCTTATCTTGAACAGAAGGGGTATCTCATCCGTAACCGGAACTGGAGAAAAGGACATTTCGAACTGGACATTGTAGCAGCAAAGGATAATGAACTGATTGTAATAGAAGTGAAAACCCGCAGTAATACTCTGTTTGCAGAGCCGGAAGATGCTGTTGATTTACCTAAAATAAGACGTACGGTACGCGCAGCGGATACCTATATCAGATTGTTTCAGATTGACTCTCCTGTACGCTTTGATATCATTACGATAGTAGGCGATGAGATAAATTTCAAGGTTGAACACATAGAGGAAGCATTTTATCCTCCTTTATATTAAAGTTCACTACAGAAGATGCAGAATACATAGAGTTATTATATAATCGAATCATTATGAATGTAGAAACTGTCAGAGAATACTGCCTCAACAAGAAAGGAGTTACCGAGTCTTTCCCTTTCGATGATGTGTCACTTGTTGTCAAGGTGATGAACAAAATGTTTGCTCTCATCGATTTGGAAGAAGCCAATCACATCGCATTGAAATGTGATCCGGAAAAAGCGATCGAACTACGCGAACATTATTCAGGAATTGAAGGAGCTTATCATTTTAATAAAAAATACTGGAACAGTGTTCGTTTTGAGAGTGACGTAGACGATAAACTGATGAAAGAACTTATCGATCACTCTTATGATGAGGTAATCAAGAAATTTACTAAAAAGTTACGCGCAGAATATGATGCCCTCCCCTGATATATTCCCGGTTCCATTGATTCATATCAGCGAGACTAATTCTACCAACAACTATCTGCAGTCTCTCTGTTCTAAACAAAAAGTGGAAGAACTCACTGTCGTAGTCGCCGACTTTCAGACTTCCGGTCGTGGACAACGCGGCAACTCTTGGGAATCAGATTCCGGTAAGAATCTTCTTTTCAGCATCGTCATCTTCCCTGAATTCCTGGAAGCACGACGCCAGTTTCTCATTTCACAGATTATTTCTTTGGCTATTAAGGAAGAACTGGATACCTATACCACCGATATCTCTATCAAATGGCCGAACGATATTTATTGGAAAGAAAAGAAAATATGTGGAATGTTGATAGAAAACGATCTGATGGGACGGAACATCAGTCAAAGTATAGCAGGGATTGGAATCAATATTAATCAGGAAACGTTTCACAGTTTTGCCCCTAATCCTGTTTCACTGCGACAAATTACAGGAAAAGAGTTCGATCTATTTGAAATACTGAAGAGCATCGTATTGCGTATCCAATCTTATTATAGTTTACTTAAAAAAGGCAATACGGAATCAATAGTCTGCCAATATGAAATGTCTCTTTTCAGAAAGGAAGGAATGCATCGTTTTAAAGATGCCAACGGTGAATTTCTTGCACGAATCATTTGTGTAGAACCCGAAGGAAGATTAATACTGGAAGATGAAATACTAAACAAAAGAGGCTATATGTTTAAGGAGGTGGAATATTTACTGAAATAATCATCACTTAACAAACTATTATTGCTACATTGTGTTGAAAAAATAAATATATTTGTGAATTAGCAACCTTATAAAAAATGAGAAAAATGACGAAAGCTCAATTCGGCCTACATATATGGATAGGAATATTCCTTTGTTTATTTAGCGTGTCTTGTTCAGATGATGATACAGATTCGATAAAAGGAGACGATGATGATACGGATCTTAGCATAAATCATTGGATAGAGAAAAAATTGCGTAACGATTATTTATGGTATAATGAGTTACCAGCAACTAACAAAATAGATTACACAGCCGACCCTGAAACTTTCTTTTATTCATTGCTCAGTCTGAACGATGGCAAAACAAGGAATGGAAAACACCTCTACTACTATTCTTACATGGAGAAGAATAAAGATTATAAAACACGTACCAGTATTGATGCAGACAAGACCTATGGAATGGAATTTACATTGTTTAATATAGTAGATGGAAATAACAAACCTTTAGGATATTATTATGCCCGAGTAGTGTATATTCTACCCAATAGCCCTGCACATGCAGCCGGTTTGGAACGAGGAGATTGGATTATAGGTATAGATGGAAAAAATAATATAAAAGAAGGAAATTACAAGGCCCTATTGAATGGTTCTGCTTCTCAATGGATTATAAAACACAATTCAGAAACTAAGACAATTGCCATAGGAGCTTCTACGGCAGTCGAAGATAATCCGTTATATTATCATGACGTACTTACGTTTGGAGATAAGAAAATAGGCTATCTGGTTTACAACCATTTCACTCCGGGGCCAACGGGCGTAGATGATCGTACTTATGATGAAGAAATGAAAACCATATTTGCCGATTTCCAATCAAAAGGAGTGAACGAATTTGTATTAGATTTGCGCTATAACAGGGGCGGTTATGAACATTCGGCCAATATGCTAGCAGGACTTTTGATTTCCGAAGAGTACAAAGATAAAGTCTTTGGTATTTTTTCCAACAACAAAGGGAAAGTGACACACACCAGATATTTCAATACGGAAACTGGAGGAACGACAGGCTATTTGAAGCTTAATTCTAATCGCATTTATATCTTAACAAGTGAAAATACCGCATCATCCTCAGAATTGGTTATCAGCAGTTTGGAACCCTTCATGAATATCATACTCATCGGTGAATTAACAGAAGGGAAAAATGTCGGAATGCAGAAGTATTCAGATGATCAATATGAATGGGCGTATTGGCCTATTACTACAAAAGTTACCAATGCTGTACATTCAGACTATAGTGCCGGATTTACTCCCGATTACGATTGGAACGAGTTTAATTTAGCCCAAAATCCAGAAGACACTTTGCTCCCTTTAGGCAGCTCTGATGAGTTTATGTTAAACAAGGCCATTACTCTGATAACGGGAACCAATCGGAATACAAGAAACATAACAATGTCGTCTCAAACAATACAAAGAAGCCAACCTATATATCAATCGATAGATCGCCATACTACTGGTGGAGTGCTACTTTGTCCGATTGAGATGGAATAAAAATACCTTGAGAATAGAAAAAGAGGTGAACCACCTAGCGATTCACCTCTTTTTCTATTCTCAATATCTTATCCAATGTCTTTTGAGCTTCTGTCGATGGAAAACGTAGAACAACTTTCTGTAAAGAGTTACGCGCTTTCTCATACCGGGTAGTAAACAACTTCGATAATCCATCCCGATAGCGGGCATACTGCATTTTAGTGGGAGAAGGAAGTTTTTTGTAATCCGTTTCTAACTTTTTCTTCTCCTGCTCTGCCATCAAATAATAATAGTTTCCTAAAAAGATATTAGCAGCCAGATTATCCGCATCGAGTTGCAATATTTTTTCGTACATACGCAAAGCATCTTTTTCTTGTCCGCGGCACACTTGCATTTCCGCACATGTTTCCAAACAATCTACATTATTTGGGTCCTTTTGCAGCAACTCTTTGTAGAACAAATAAGCTTTGTCGTAATTCCGTTTCTTTTTATAGGCGAGAGCTAATTCAGTAGCCAGTTTGGAGCTAATTTCACTATTCTTGTCCACATTCGTCCAATAATACATTTCCGTACGGTCTATATTCAGAGGAATAGTCTGTCGGAAATAGCTCACAGCCTGTCCATTCTGCCCAGCCTCAATGGCGACAGATACTTTCTGCAACATCTCATCAACCGACTGTGCATTCAGCGCCAGCGGCAGTGAGAATAAAGAGATAAGAAAAATAGTTAAGGTCCTCATAATCCATCTGATTGCTATTTAGTTCGTGATTCACAAAGATACAACAAAAAAATAAAAAATGTACCTTTGTGGACGAAAAGAACAATCAATTTGATAAAAGTGTTTCTATAAAATGATAGATAAAAAACAATCCTCCGAAAACAGACGAATATTACAGAT
>DXOJ01000046.1:4169-18849 GCA_019412865.1 Bacteroides sp.
GATTATATCAAATATTACCGTCCCGCTACTGGGACTTATCGATGTTACCATCGTAGGACACCTCGGTTCTCCGGCCTACATTGGAGCCATCGCTGTAGGGGGAATGTTGTTTAATATTATCTATTGGATTTTCGGATTCCTACGCATGGGGACGAGTGGCATGACCTCACAAGCGTATGGGCAGCATGATCTAAATGAAATCACCCGGTTACTGTTACGTTCCGTTGGCGTAGGATTGTTTATAGCTCTTTGCCTGTTGATACTCCAATACCCCATCCTGAAATTGGCATTCACTCTGATACAAACCACACCGGAAGTCGAGCAACTGGCAACTACTTATTTCTATATCTGTATCTGGGGAGCTCCCGCCACATTAGGACTTTATGGATTCGCCGGTTGGTTTATCGGAATGCAGAATTCACGCTTTCCCATGTATATCGCTATTACTCAAAACATTGTCAATATTGTAGCCAGCCTATCCTTTGTCTACTTGCTGGATATGAAAGTGGCAGGAGTGGCAACAGGAACTTTAATAGCCCAATATGCAGGTTTCTTCATGGCCATATTGCTATATATGCGCTATTATAGTGCACTAAGAAAGCGGATCGTATGGAAAGAAATTATACAGAAACAAGCCATGTACCGTTTCTTCCAAGTCAACCGGGACATCTTCTTCCGTACCCTTTGCCTGGTTGTAGTCACCCTATTTTTCACCTCTGCAGGAGCCGCCCAAGGAGAAATTGTATTAGCTGTAAACACCTTGCTCATGCAACTATTCACTCTGTTTTCTTACATCATGGACGGATTTGCTTATGCTGGTGAAGCACTGGCCGGCCGTTACATAGGTGCCAAGAATCAAACAGCCTTACGCAACACTGTACATCACCTTTTCTATTGGGGATTGGGTCTTTCATTGATATTCACCATCCTTTATGCAATCGGTGGAAAAGAATTTCTGGGTCTACTAACCAATGACACTTCAGTAATCAACGCTTCAGACACTTATTTTTACTGGGCACTTATCATTCCGCTAGCTGGCTTTTCTGCTTTCCTGTGGGATGGAGTATTTATTGGTGCCACCGCTACCCGTCAGATGCTTTACTCCATGTTAGTCGCTTCCGCCAGCTTCTTCGGAGTATATTACGCTTTCCATCCTCTCCTGGGAAATCACGCCCTGTGGCTGGCTTTTCTCATTTATCTTTCCCTGCGAGGAGTTGTACAAACCTTTTTGGGAAGGCAAATAATGAAAAAAGTAATCGCATCCCAGTGAGGCTATCCGATAAATTATCTCTATATTTGCGGCAAACAATAAAAAGCAAAAGGTATGGCAAAGTATAAAAGAATCTTACTAAAGCTCAGTGGAGAGAGCTTGATGGGCGAAAAGCAATACGGCATTGACGAAAAAAGACTGGCAGAATATGCTCAACAAATCAAAGAAATCCACGAACAAGGGGTACAGATTGGTATCGTCATCGGAGGAGGTAATATATTCCGCGGATTAAGCGGAGCCAATAAAGGTTTTGACCGTGTGAAAGGTGACCAAATGGGAATGTTGGCTACCGTTATCAATAGCCTCGCTCTAAGTTCTGCTCTTGTGGCTACCGGTGTAAAAGCACGTGTATTGACAGCAGTACGGATGGAACCTATCGGTGAATTCTACAGTAAATGGAAAGCCATCGAATGTATGGAAAACGGTGAAGTGGTCATCATGTCTGCAGGAACAGGAAATCCTTTCTTTACTACAGATACCGGTTCTTCACTTAGAGGAATAGAAATCGAAGCAGACGTTATGCTGAAAGGTACTCGCGTAGATGGCATTTACACAGCTGATCCTGAAAAAGATCCTACCGCAACCAAATTCGATGATATTACGTATGATGAAGTGTTGAAACGTGGTCTGAAAGTTATGGATTTAACTGCGACTTGTATGTGCAAAGAAAATAACCTGCCTATCGTCGTATTTGATATGGACACAGTAGGTAACTTAAAGAAAGTAATCAGCGGAGAAGAGATAGGTACGTTAGTACACAACTAATCAGAAAATAAAAAGTGTGAATTTCGCTGTATAGCTTTGATAAAAACTACTATTGCAAAATTCGCACTTTGTCTTTCTTTTCAAATATTATATCGAAACGAATACCTATTTATCAAAATACTGGATCAAATCATACGCATTAAAATTCAATTCGCGGGCAAAGAAAGATAAATAAGGAAACAACTGATAAGAGTTATCATAAAGACCCTTATTGGCAGGTTTCGACGAATTATCCGTACCATCATCATCCTGATATTTAAACCAATGCCATCCGATACAATTCTTAGCCTCAAGCAATCCTAATGTAAAATGCTGATAAGCATAAGCCCTCTCATTTTGTGTAGGAACAGAATACCCGGCTCCCGACTGGTTATTCAGATCGGAATCCTCCACCCCTTTCGTATAAAACTCACTTACAAGAAACGGCTTATCCGCCCAACTTGCCCAGTCTGCAATCGCTGTTGTCAGTTCGGGACTCCAACGGCTATAATAGTTGATAGAAATGACATCACAATATTTTCCGGCAGCTCTCATCACTCCCTCCATATATTTAGGAGTTCCATGCAATCGAGTCCCCAGATAAAGCAGCTTATCATCTACTTTCATCACTGCCTCTTTCACTGCTTTATAATATTTCTCTGCTACGATACCTGCAAACTCATTATTCAAGGCATCCGTCACACTTTGCACGCCCTTGGAATCCATAAAGCCTTTTGCCGCAACATAAGCCGGATCATTCGAACTGTTGATAGCCAAGAAACGATCCAAAATCCGGGAACTGTTTGAAGAGAAGTTTATCTCATTATCCGAAAAGAACCCCAAGACATTAGGATCACGCAAATAATCTGCGAAAGCACTACCTGCCAAATATGAATCACACCATTCGGCCCATCCATTATAAAACACAAGACCTGCAGCATTATCATCGCTTCCTCCGGGATAATTATAAGACTTCTCACTCTTGAACTGGCTTAGAAAAGCAAATGAAGGCGCCAAAGTCAACGGACTGCTCGGATTAGAAGCATTATGAATCTGAATCAGTGAATAAGTACCTGTACAAAAGGCACCTGTACCATGAAAGCCAATCTCGCTCAATTCACGTTGAGTAGTAGACAGCCATTTCTCATCAGTTCCAAACCTACTATTCCAAGCCGCTTTATTACGACTGGAAGTCCCCTTACGCAAAGAAGTCGCACTGCGTTCCAGATGTAAACAACCTTCCGGATCAACCAACCACCAACGTCCATCTATCTTCTTCGTATAAAACCTGCCCGTAGCTGCTTGTTTCGGAAGCGTTGTCGAACTTCCATACTTATTCACCGACTCCTGATATGCTTTCAATGTCTTAATAGCCGGTTTATATCCATCCATATAAGCAATAATACGTGTATTCCCCGTTGTCCAACTGGATATGGGAGGATAGGCACTGGAATACTTGACACTGATAGGACGATACATATTGGTATTTAATGACGGAGCATATACCACAGAAGCTCCGGGAACGGGCAAATCTTCCGGGTATTCCGACTCCACATCTCCCTCACCCATCACTATATCAGGAGGCATAAAATTAGGGTCCTTATCATCATCATCCGTACAAGAAGCCATAGGAATAGAACTTATAAACAGTAAAGCTCCCAGTATAAATATTTTTTTCATGGTATGTATTTTATTGATTGTTATTTGATTGTTGATCGAACCAGTCGGCCAAACGATAGGCATTGATATTCAATTCTTTCATAGCATCGGACAACGGTTTATAAAGATTGTATTCATTATCTATCAGCCCCTTGTTAGAGTCCAGATTCGAAGGATCTGCCCCTTTTGCCGTCGGATCATTATCCTGATAACGAAACCAGTGCCATCCGACACAATTTCCACTTTCCAATAATCCTAAAACAAAATGCTGATAGGCATATCCACGTTCCTGTTGAGTTTGAACGGTAAAACCTGCTCCTGTCGTATTCGCCAGTCCGGAATCCATTCCTTTCGTATAAAATTCCGTAATGATGAAAGGTTTTTGAGCCCATTCTCCCCAATGCTTCATGGTCTTCTCACTCGGCGTCCACGCTCCATAGTAGTTAATTGCAACGACATCACAATACCTGCCTGCCGCTTCCACAATCTGGCGGATAAACTTCGGTTTTCCATGTAAACGACTGCCTAGATAGAGATGATTGGGATCATACTTCCGAATCGCTTCCGATACCACTTTATAATATCGTTCAGCTACCACCCCCGCAAACTCCTCCCGGTGCTCATCGGTTATTTGCTGCGAAGTAATTCCCTGTTTTTTCAACCAGGATTCCGCATACACTCTTCCCGGATCACCAGGGTTCTGTAAAGTCAGATAGCCTTCCAGATTCTTGGGTCCGAACGGAAGTTCATTATCCGAAAAATAACCAATGATGTTTTTATCCATTTTATTTGCAACCAGTTTTTGCGCCATCTCATCACAATAAGTTTCGAATTCCGGGTCAAAAACGAAAATACACTGATTAGGATATCCCGTGTTACCAGGTAACTGATAAGTTCCTCCCCGTTTCTTACCATATCCGCTCATCAAGTTAAGAATGATTGAGCGGGTCAAAACCTCCTTGTGGGATGCATTGTAAGAAGCAATCGCCTCTTCGTTACTCCAAGAGCCCGCACCGGAAAAACCCAGTGAATGAATCAACTGTGCCGTCCCTTCGATCCATTTTTCTTCCGTACCAAACTTATCCAGCATGGCTTGTTTATTGCGTTCAGAGGTACCCAAACGTACTCCAACCACCACTTTCTGTAAATGCCGATATCCGTCGGGATCAATCATCCACCAACGATTTCCAATACGTTCTACTCTAAAAAATCCAGTAGCCCGGTGCCTCGGAGCATCCAAATCACTTCCATACTCATTTACATGCACTTTATCAGTAGCTTTAAAACCATCCAATAGAGCAATGGTACGGGTATCATACTCCTTCCATGGAAGATCTTTCTGTCCTTTCACCCACGGACGGGCAGTGACCTTAAATGTACGCCCCTGCCCATAACCCAACTGGGATAACAGCAGTAAAAACAATATAACTATACTATTTTTCATCTTCTAATATTCTTTTACGATTCGTATTGCATTTAAAATAGGCACAGACTCTACCGCTCCAAAACGAATGACAAGCCCTTTTCCCTTTGAAACCGGAACAATATATTTTTTAATGACCGCACGTTCGGAACCGTATTCTTCTGCAATATTCATTTGCCCGGCGACAGATACCCCATTTATATCCACAGAAAATACCCGGTTTGCATACTCCTCTTTCACCACATCATTTCCTAAATTATACACCAAAGCCTCTCTTTTATTTTCGGAAGTAAGTTCCGTCCAATACAAATATACAGCATAGACACCATCCGGCACATCCGCTTTAAAGGCCTCAATACCTACCCGTTGCGTCTGAAAGATAGGATCCTGATCCATTCCCAGTATATCAGTGTCGCTGGCAGGCAAAGAACCGTAACGAGTCTTATTCGGAGCCACTTTTCCGCCAATATATCCCCATGAGCCTTTTTCATAAGCCTGTTCGGGTATCCAGCACAGTTCTGCTGTCCGGTCCTCGAAATAGCGTTGAGCACCCAATAATACATTGACTTCCGTAAAGCCGCTCTTCACATTGACACATTGGAAATTGCAAACATACTGGTCACGATATTCGCGTCCCTCTTTTTCAATTACAGCATCTACCACATTCTCTCCGTTGACAAAAGGAATATCCACAGAAACGACCTTATCCGATACCGGATATACTCCCAAACTCTTTCCATTTAAAAAGACTTCCACCTTATCTGCATTGGTATACACCTTCAAAGGTTGCGTACAACTCTTTCCATCCCGACTGGCTCCCGCCCTATTCTTCCATGACTTAGAAGCAATGTGCAGGACAGGCGACTCTTTCAGATAAGCCTGATAAAGATAATATCCATCTTTACGTTCTCTATCCGTACTTACCACCCCTTTATTGTTCACATGAGGCATGGCGTTTCTTCTGGCTTCAGAATAAAAATCATTCAAGTTCCAAACCATAGCTCCCACGATATAATCCCTCTTTAGAATTTCAGGCAAGTAATGTTCGTGGTAGATGGAACCAAATTCACAACTAAAGTCAAACCGCATCGGCGAAAAAGAGTGAATACGAGTATCCACATCCGCCCCGTATTCGGTAATGAGCAACGGTTTGTAAGGAAACTCCCTGTGAAGTTCTTCCAGTTTCTCTTCAAATCCACTCAAGCTACCACCATACCATCCATTATAAAGATTAAAACCCAATAACATCGGTAATTCTGTAATTCCCGCTTCCTGATAGATTTGAGAAGTAGAATGACAAGGCAACATGGTATAGCGTTCCGAATCCAGACTTCTGATCTGCGCCTCAACCGCCGAAGCTATTTGATGAAGGAATGTCATGTAGTCCGCCCGCTCCTTCTTATTTTCGGGGTTAAAAGGAGGACGCAAAAGCACTTCATTCATATAAGCCCAAATGATAACAGACGGATAATTATAGTTCTGACAAACCATTTCTGTCACCTGTTCCACGCAATTATCCATAAATGCCTTACTTTGAGTGATGGCATTCACTACCGGAATTTCAACTGAAGTCAATAGTCCTAACTTATCACACATTTGCATCACAACCGGATCTTGCGGATAATGAGCCACTCGCAGGAAATTACTTCCCATATCCTTGCTCAACTGTACATC
This sequence comes from Bacteroides sp., assembly GCA_019412865.1. Classification (GTDB taxonomy): domain Bacteria; phylum Bacteroidota; class Bacteroidia; order Bacteroidales; family Bacteroidaceae; genus Bacteroides. The sequence goes on from DXOJ01000046.1 coordinate 10,940, forward strand.
CCGGATATGCATTTCATCCCGCAAAGCATTTCCCATTCCTTTGTAATCCTGATGCCGACTGGTACCAATCAATTTCCGATATTTCCCATTCAAGAAAAAACCTTTCTCCGCATCAAAATGATATTCACGAATTCCCAACGGATTGACAACACAATCGAGCACCTCCTCTTTTTTATTCTTCAGACGGCTATACACCTTATATATATAAGGAGAGTCCACATCCCAACGTTTAGGCTGCATAATAGTCATGAGCGATTCAAAAGCTACATTCTTTTCTTCCGCCTTCACATTTACTTTCTTTTGTGAAAGCGCTACTCTGTTACCATCTGCATCCAAAATCTCCGTTTCAAGAATCAATGATTGATTACTCTTCAAAGCATTGGACAAGAATGTCTTCACTGAAATATTTGCTTGCAAATCCGTAATCTTCGATGCTTTGAGATACACACCACTAGAAGCGTAATGAGTAGCAGACAGTTGCACAGGAGAAGTATACACCAGATAAACATCCCGATAGATTCCCCCGAAGAAAGTAAAGTCCGCTGAAAGAGGAGCAATATCCGGATTATGCGAGTTGTCAACACTCACAGCTATCAGATTGCGTCCGGCATGAACATAATCAGTCACGTCAAACGTAAAAGCGGAATAACCACCTTTATGATTTCCAACAAACGTTCCATTCACAAACACATTCGTTTCCTGATTGGCCCCCTCAAAACTAAGATAGACTCTTTGTTCGGGGATCAGTTCCTCCACTGTCACCAGTTTCCTGTACCAGCCTTTTCCCCGGAAATAACCGGGAATTTCATCCTCTGCATCTTTTGCATTCCACGTATGAGGAATGGAAACATCAGTCCAACCGGAAATATCAAAGTCAGCAGTGGACGCATCTCCCTCAAAGAGGGAGAACTTCCAACCGTCATTAATCGTTTGCGTCACACGCTGACTATAAACCGTGCCGGTCATAACCAGTAACAAACAGGCTAAAATTGTTTTTTGATATACCTTATACATACCTAATACCATTATTTCGAAATTGAACGGACTGCACGAACAAATCTTTTACCGTCTTTTTTAGCATTCGATTTATCCCAGGCAAGCGGTTTTCCAAAACGTACATAAAATGCGCTTGTACCGCTCGACGTTTCGCGACTAGCCCAATAAGAATCTCCGGTAGCAGATGCTGCTCCCGTATTCATGATAGTTCCTCCTGCACCAGTAATCACTTGATCCCAAGCTGTACGGTTTGCTTTCTCAAAATCAGTAATTGCATCCGGGTTATTCTCCGTTGCATCTGCCACTGCAGTCCCATTATAAGTTTCAAACATCTGTTCCAAATCCGTTCTCGTAGGCCAATACCATCCGGAACCTTTATCCATACAATATTTAAGAGCGGGCATTTCTGCTGCATTCGGCAATGCTGCCAACGCAGTAGTATTTGCCAAGCCATTATCATTGGATAAAGTTAAACCGGTAGAAGCCGGAGAGCTTGCCTTAGACCATGCCAGATTCTCTCTGTCCAATGACATAATCTTAGCCTTACCACGATTAGTACCATCTACCCAGAACACAATGCCTCCTTTTAACGAACCATTATCCGCAATCACCTGTCCCACCGCAAACTCGGAACTTAAAAGCCCTCTTTGTGTAATAGTAACTTCTTGCTTAGGTGCATTCGCTCCGCTTCCGGCTATTACCGTAGCAGTCGTTATCCGGTTAGAACTATTCAAATTAGGAGATAATGTCCAGAAATAAAGAGTTTTACTTGTTACATCAACATACGCTTTCACCCAAGACTCATCAGTTATATTTACTGTAAACTCTGTTTCATCAGAAATCATCGTTATTCCTTCTGATTTCGTCACAGCATCAGGAGTAATAGTCACGGTATTTGTACTTAACTCGAGAGAAGCGCCTCCTTCTGCCGCAACATTCTGATTCACCGTTACCTCCACCGACTTAGCGGCTGTGCCAGTACCGGCTGTAACCGTAGCAATAGTCGTACGAACATCGCCAGTGGTATTTTTAGATTTTGCCTTGAACGTAACTGTTGTGCCCGAAATAATATACGAAAGCCAGGAATCATTTGCCAAAACCACACTAAATACCGTTTTATTGGATGTCAATGTCACATTTGCTTCCGCTTCATTAGCTCCTTCCAATGTCACAGGATTCGGATTAACCGTCAATGTTGCCGGTTCTTCAGGATAAGTATAATCACCGATTGTACGCATACATCTTACAAAACGGTTAGTAGCAGTCTTATTTCCTGCATCAGCTCCCGATTTACCGAAACGTACCCAATAAGCCTGATTACCCGCTGCGTTTTCCGTACTCGACCAATAGCTTTCGCCATTGCCCGAACCGGCAGCTTCGTTCATCACATCACCTTGTAAATCAGTCAACATCTTATCAAATGCAGCACGTGCCGCCTTCTCTACTTCCGTCAGTTTATCAGGTACGGCTGAAATAAAATCCGGATCAGCATGTCCAACACCATTATAGGCATCAAACAATTCCCATAATTCATCACGGGCAGGCAGATACCATCCGTCACCCAACGACTGGCAATATGCTACCGCATCATTTGCCGACGGAGAAGTGAACAAGACAGAATTAGCATATCCGTTGACGGTGGAAAGTGCATTATGAGACATCACAGAAGCCTCGAAAGGATTCCCTCCCTGACGCTTCACTGAAACCGCTTTTCCTATCATATTATCCGAAGGATCTACCCAGAAAATCATACCGATACCCTCATCCACACTTTGTCCTATCTTCAAAGAAAGATCCGGTTCTTTAGAATCCTGGGTAACCGTCACCTCCACTGTATATGAGCCGCAAGTCAGTTTCACAACATTCGTTCTTGCATCTTCACCGTCATTTTGTGCCAAGGCCGTGTAGACAACACTTTTAGAACTTACATCTACAGAAAGCCACTCCGCTTCATACTGTGCAACAACCTGACCGACATTGGTATATAACAGCGACGTAACAGAAGAACCCGCCGCTTTCGCCAAATTTACTTTTGTATCTTTACAATTAAATTCAGGCATCACGCGTACCGATGCATCATCGACACAGGAAAGCAATCCCAGATTTAAAATCAATAAGAAGTATATTATTTTTTTCATATTCATTCATGTTTTACAGATAATCAATCGCTTAATACCAGTTCTCATTCTGTGGGAAATTCTCTTTCCCCATCAAGTCAATCTGTTCCTGTGGAATAGGCCAACATTCGTGCTTTCCAACCACAAAACTGGTACGGCATTCCGCATAGTCTTTATCCAGATAAGGGTTTTCAGCCTTCGTCTCGCCATAATGCGCTTTCACTCTTTCGCCCAAGAGTCCCAAACGTTTCAACAAAGGCCAGCGAACGCCTTCAAAATTCAACTCACGGGCATATTCATCCAAAAGTATATCCTGTGTCAGAGGACCTGCAAATTTATCATTTCCCGCACGTTCCCATGTTTTATTGTAACAGCGCAAAGCATCCGTACTCATACCTCCGTCACGACGCATATATGCCTCTGCCGCCATTAAGTAAGTTTCTGCCAGTCGATAGACAATCAGATCCTTGAAACCCGTTGTCCGGTCCGGATTATCAGCCGTCGTCCATTGGTCAAAGTATTTTTTCGACATAAAATGCAGTGTTTCACAATAGCTGGAACTCTGTGTTAGGGGAATCAATTCGCCATATTTAGGAGAAGTAGGATCATTGTATTTGAAACGGTGTACAAACAATTCATTGTATCGTGTATCTTTAGCCTGATCATACAAACTCAATAAATAGGTATTCGGATAAATACGTCCCCAACCATATCCACCCTGATCGGCCGTATTGATACAACCTGCAATTTTATTGATTCGGGTAGTAGTCTGAATAGAGATACGATGTCCGGCAACCGGAGTTCCGGAACCTCCTCCACCCAAGTTTTGTGAATATTGGAAACTCCACAACACTTCCGGGGATCTCAAATCTGCGCTATTAAATACATTCTCGGCTTTCTTTTCCATCGAGTAGATGCCCTCCTGTTTAAAGATGTCTTCACATTCCTCAATGGCTGTATCCCAATCCGATTCCCACATGGCAACCTGTGCACGGACATGTTTGGCAGTCGCTCTCGTTACCCGTCCATACAATACATTTCCGTTATTTTGAGGAAGTGACCAGTCCAGACCTTTCATTGCATCGTCCAAATCAGTCGTCATCAGTGTCATCAGTTCTTCATGAGAAGCCGGTTTATACTCCCGTTTCAGATTATCGACAGTGGTTGGAGTGACGTTCAGATAAAGGCGGTCAAAGCGTTTCCAAAGTTCAAAATAGCTCCGTCCTCTGAAGAATTTCGCTTCACTCCATGCGTGCAATACATCGCTGTCATCCAGTCCCAAGGCTTCTGCCGCTACAATAATTTCATTTGCTTTTCCGATAATCCCATAGTGATGTTTCCAGAACTTATTGACATCTCCAGTACTTGGAGTAAAACTTGTATTCAAACGTCCGATTGAGGTAGAAACACCTGCTCTAAGTATGGCAATATCCGTATTAAAGTCACACATGGTAACGATGTACAGATTAGATTCGTTATTATCCGCTCCACCCGGCAATTCACGTGCCAGGGAATACAATCCTGTAACGGCAGTATTCAACCCTTCGGGAGTAGTGAACAGATAATTATTCGTCACGTCTGTTTTTGATTCCAGATTTAATAAATCCGAGCAGGAAGCGGTCAACATTCCGCAAATGACAAAGGCTGTATATATTAACTTTTTCATAAGGATTCTTTATTTTAGAATGAAACATTGACACCAAACACATATTGTCTGGACTCCGGATAAGACCCTGGAGTCAGTTCGGGACTATAAGATTTAAACTCCGTAAATGTCAGCAAGTTAGTAGCAGTTGCATACAATCGTAATTTATGAATCGGAGTATTCTTCAATAGTCGGGTGGGGAAAGTATATCCAAGTTGTAAGGTGCGTAAACGGATATAAGAAGCATCCTGAATGGCAATGGCACTCAAATATGCAGGGTCCGCACTATAAGAAGGACGTGGGAATTTGTTCGAAGGATTGAACGGAGTCCAATAATCCACCTTCACCCCATTCAATTTTCCACGTAAAGAACCACCGGAATTATACTCGTACAAATAACCGTTCTTAATCTTTCTGCCGGAAACTCCATACCAGTCCATGAACAGATCAAATCCTTTCCAGTTCCATGTAGAAGAAAGGGAGAGTGTAAACTTCGGATCTTTACGGATAGGTACCCTGTCATCAGCTGTAATCTTTCCATCCCCGTTGTTATCACGCACCTTGACCATTCCCGGTTCAATAGCGCCACCGTAATTAATCGGACTGTCGGCCACACCGTCATTATCACTGTCATAAGTATTTTTCGGTGTATAGACCAGATTTCCCGTACCATCACGAGTAATATCAAAATCATCATACTGAAAAATTCCATCTATCAGATAATCATAGTATACATTGATCGGTTCTCCGATAATCCATCCCTGGGCTACCTGACTTGCCGGTTTCCCGTTCTCATCGAGAGTATCGTCAATACGGACAATTTCATTCTTATACATGCTGAAATTAGTTCCGAGTGTCCAGGTAAACTCCTTTGTACGTACCACGTCACCATTTAAAGAAAGATCGATACCACTGGATTTTGTCTTTCCCAGATTATCTAGCATGGTAGTATATCCGAGCGACGCATTCAGGGAACGTTTTACCAACAAATCCTTCGTATGAGTATTATAATACTCAACCGTACCATTCAGACGCCCATTGAAGAAACTAAAATCAAGACCAAAGTTAGCTGTTGCAGACTGTTCCCATTTCAAGTTTGGATTAGACAGTTCCTTGCCCGGCAAATATCCCATTTGAAAAACATCTCCAAACTCATATCCTTTATTATCAGCCAGTCCCAAAGTAGTATAATTGCCGATACCGTTCTGATTACCTACAATACCATAACTCACACGCAGTTTCAGGTTATCAATCCACGACACATCTCTTAGGAAACTCTCCTGATTGACACGCCAGGCAAAAGCTGCTGACGGGAAAGTTCCCCATTTATTTTCTTTTCCGAAACGGCTGGAACCGTCACGGCGGACAGCCACATTCAATAAATAACGATCTAAAAGCGAATATTGCGCCCGGGCCATGAACGACACCAGGTTATTTTCATTAAACTGACGACGAGGCTTGCCTGTAAACTCACCTTGAGAAATGAAGTTCCAGTCTTTATCCACCGGAAGATTCTCAACCGAGTACCCGATAGACTTCGAACCATTATGGTCGACAGACTGAACGCCGGTCAATGTCAACTGGTGTTTCTTGTTCCGGATAGGCACTTTATAGGTCACAATATTCTCAACCAGCCAGTTCTGTGTACGCGATTCGTCAAGAACGGCCGTTCCTCCGCCTCCCGGATATTGGGAATCTTTATAAGAACCGTCTTCAGACGTCTGATTATAAACAGAAGTATTCAGACGATAATTGAATCCCTTGAAAGGTTTCACATCCATAAAAAAGTTCAGGCGGTAATTATCACGAGTTACTTCACGTCCATAATGTTCGGCACGGTACAAAGGATTATAATTTCCTTCCGAGTTGATATATTTTGTATACTTGCCATCCGCATCATATATCTCCGCCAATGGAGAACTGGTAATAAAATCATTAAAGTTACCATCCTCACGATCTTGTTTAGTCATCGCATAAGAAGAATTGATACCGAAACTAATCCATTTGGCTATTTCAAAGTCCAGATTCAGTCTTAAAGAAAACTTCTGATACCCCGATCCGGTAACCACCATTCCTTGTTGGTCAAAGTAGTTGGCACCTGCCGATACTTTGATTTTTTCTGTTCCTCCACGTACACTGACGTCATGATTATGATAGATTGCATTTCTGAACATTTCTTTTTCCCAGTCGATAAACTTTCCACTGGCCCATACCCGTTGCATCACCTCGTCTTCCAACGCTTCGGCTATAGAAATCTCACGCGCATCAATTATTCCTTTATCATGCGCCTTTGCTTCACGACGAAGCTGCATATATTCTTCGGGAGAGTAGAAATCGAAATTTCTCCAGAGAGATTGAATACCCAGATAGCCATTATAGTTGACTTCCACTTTTCCGGCTTTACCACGTTTGGTAGTCACCAGTACCACACCGTCACTGGCGCGTGCACCATAAATAGCCTGCGACGCAGCATCTTTCAGAATTTCAACCGATTCAATATCATCCGCACTCAACGTACTGAACTCTGTTGCACTGGAAGGAGAACCATCTATAATATATAAAGGTGCATTGTCTGCACTGATAGAACGGGAACCACGAATGGTAATCGAAGGAGTCGATCCCGGTCGTCCGGAACTACTCGTTACATTCACACCTGCGGCACGTCCACGTAACATGTCAGCCACATTTCCGGCGGGAAATGTTTTCATTTCATCCGCTTTGACCGAAGCTACCGAAGTGGCCACATCACTCTTACGCTGAACTCCATAACCGACAACCACCAATTCATCGAGCATTTTCGACTCTTCCACCATATTCACATTCAGTACCGTTTTCGTACCGACACGTATTTTTTGTTCCTTATATCCTATACAAGAAAAAACAAGGGTAGATTTAGCCGATACACTGATTGAATATTTTCCATTTACATCCGTCACTGTACCGTTAGTAGTCCCCTCCTCCATGATATTAACTCCGGGGATCGGTCCAAGTGCGTCTGTCACCACTCCAGAAACTCTGACGTTTTGAGCACTAACCTCTAAAGAGATAAGAAAGGCTGTCAGGAACACAGCCCATTTAATTACGATGTTTTTCATACTAAGTAGTTATTCATAATTATTTCACATATGTCGAAATTGCATTATCTTTGTCTC
>DXOJ01000460.1 GCA_019412865.1 Bacteroides sp.
CAATAAGGGTGCTTCAGCATATTCGGTCCTTCTTCATTCTGATATTGCTCCGTCCGCAGTTCGGGAAGTTCAATCAACCCGTCGGCGGAAACAGCCTTGATGCTTGCTCTTACATTAGAATTCCGAGGACCTACTCCGCTGACACTGAGGTATAAGGGAAATCCGGAGTAGACCTCAAAGGTAATTTCCAATTCTTCGCCATTGCTCATTACATTGATGTTTTGTTCTTCCTCTTCTTCATCGTACTCCTCTTCCGTATCTTCTTCTGCAGACTCCGAGTCCTTTTCGAAGCAAGTGATGGTTATCAGCTTTTTCTTTTTGTTAATATACTTTATTTCGTATCGAGCTGTTACTTTAGGATCATCTACAAGATTTCCTCTTCGGTCTGTTTCATTAAATTGGCATAGCAAAGTCACTTTATATTTTTCTGCACCCTCGGGTGTTTCGGTACCGGGATATTTGTAGTTTTTCAATGCCAAGTCAGGGTCACATAACTGTATCGTCAACTCTCCTCGTTTGTTCTCCGGTTTTTCTATTTCTTTTGGTGGAAATATTTTTTCATAATCTTCGTTTATTATGGTGTCTTCTTTCACCGTGTTGCAACTGCATACCAGCAGCAATACACACATTATCCATATATATTTCATGTCGTTTTTTTGTTTTTTAATTATCAGATTTATCCCAAATTTCAGCTATAACTCCGGTTACTTCTCCACCGGGGGCAAGATGTTTGCTTATCCAACGCTCGGTCTTGCTGTAGGGGTCGAACACCTTCACGAGTTCACAAACAAAGCGGTTTCCTTCTCTGCGGAAATCGTAAAACGTGTAGTTTTTGCTGTATCGTATGCCGGGTCTGAACGTCAATCCGTCTGTTGTGCCCACATATCCCGATCCCAGACCTACTACCTCTTTGGGCCATCCGTGAGGCGCATAGGGGTCTTTGGCAAAAAGAAACAGATGATAGCGTTGATATTCCTCCTGCTTTTTTCTTTTTGTTGAGTTTTCATCTCTATTGTCAATAATAGTTCTGGTCTGCATGTCGCTGCGGAAATATATCCGGCCTGCTTTCCGGATGACCAGTTGCGGATTTTTCATCTCTTGGAAAAACAGGTTATTGGCATAAGCTTTATGCATGTCTTCCACCCAACTGTTTTCGCTTTTCAGTTTTGTGAATACCATATACTCGCGAGCGGGTTCTATGTATGAAGCTGTTCGAAAAACGAGATTACCATCAGCGTCTTTTCCTGTATAAAGAAAATCGGAAGAGGCGGCGAATCGGTCGTTCACCAGACTATGCAGATAATTGTAAGTGGTGAAGCTCAGTTGAGTGAATGTGTTCTGACTTACTTCAAACTCGCTTTTGCGGCTGTTCTTCCCGCTTTGCTCGTCATAATCGGCTATGGTTTCTACCGTTCCGTCGTCTGCGAACTTCATGAAGAAGCAGTGTCCGCCATATCCATATTTGTTATGGTATTCGAATTGGGTTATCTGCTCGTTCACGTTTGTAAACAGTAGCGAGTCTGTCCGGGGAAAGTAGGTGACACACCACCCGTGGGGGGCATCTATAAGTTCCTTCCTCAGTTCGCTGATATGTTTTGCGCTCCGCTCGGAAGGAGATGAATCGAAAATATTCTCATCCTTGCAGGAGAAGCAGACCGCTATCAGAATAAGTAGTTGGAATCCTGTTTTCATACTCTTTATTTTTGTTTCATATATGCTTTTAATTGTTTTATGCTTATCATTTGTAGATAATCGAGCGAGATTTTGATTTCTTTATTGAAATAGTCTTCTACAAACGCCTCTTTCTCCGTCAGTTCTTTATATGCTTGACGTGCCTCTTCATCATACGCCCGCTGAACTTCCGGATCTTCGTCGGAGTGAGGAGTTTTGGCTTCTGCCAACGCTTTAAGCACCTCTTTAGGGGTATGCGTAAGTTTAGCGCTGATAATCTCGGCGAAATCATCCTCGGCAGAAAGGAAAGAGTGGAAAGTAAAAAAGCCTCTCTTGCTCGGATATGGTGAGAAAGTAAGCAATCTGCGTCCTTGTATCTCTCCTTTGAATATATCGGCAATGAGTTTGGTCGATTCGATATATCTGTTTCTGCTGATGGTCAGGAACTTGTTTCTGTCGTAAGGGAACAACTCCATCAATCGTTTTGCGAATTGATGATGCACGCTTCGCATCAGGATAAATACCTTGTCCTCATCTTTCGGGTCGAAGTCGTTGACGTTGTACAGAAACATCTCGTTGGTCGTTGCTTCCGTATTTCCTAAAAGCTCTACTCCGTTTCCGTCTATGTTCTTTCCGCCATACATGTAAATCTTAACGGGGTTCTTGCCCAGAAAGAACTTTTCTCCACCCAGATCGGAAGCTGTATAGAGGTCGATCCACAACGCTTTGATCGTTTCGAGCACACTTTTTACATTAGCGGCTTCCGGCGGATAGGTGTAGCTTCCGTTCTGCGCCACGTTTTTATCCCAACGATATTCGATTTCGATACCGTAAGGACGTGTGAATGTATTTAATATCCACTCGTCGAGTTCTGTCCTATTGCGTTGTACTGCTCCCAAGTCTACTACGCTTTGGTCGGATAAGGCAGCTTCCTGTTCGCAGCCCGCTAACAGCAGGCATGTGGCAAACAGGTACAAGCTTCGTCCGATAAAGTATCTGAATCTCATTCTTTTGCTTATTGTTTTCATGTTTTTAATATTCTCTGTCCATTATATTTTCAATATACTCAACGGGGGTTAGGTTCTAATCCCCGGTTGATGGCTTCGGCAGGTATTTGCAGGAGCTTTCTCGGGTCTTCTTTTTCCAGTTGCTTATAAAACTTATATTTCGATGCACGTTTCACCGATATATAAAAACGGCGGATGTCGAACCACCTCAATCCTTCGTGAATGAACTCTTGTTGTCTGAATCCTAAAATGGTTTTTACCATTGCCAGCTGCTTGATGCTCATTCCATAGAACGGAGTATAGATCTGGTAATTGTCGCTGCTTGTTTGCGTGTAGTCCGGACGGCTGCACGAAGGAGTGATTCCGAATTTGGCAGAAAGATAGATAAGCAGGTCGTTTATGGATTTGTCGTATTCTCCGATCATGGCGTATGCCTCCATCCGGTTGAGCATTACCTCATCGGTGGAGAATAAAACGTTGGTGACATACAGTCCCTTCGGTCGTATGCCTGTATAGCCCGATAACGAAAGCTCGTCGAATTTGCCGATATATTGTCCGTCGCCTATGCGACCGTCATTATAGTTGAAAAGGAAAACCGGTTCCATATTCACTTTCCGGAAGTTGGCGCATCCATCTATCCCATGCTGGTTGTATACTTTGTCTGCACTTTTGCTTGTCACTCCGTACTTTTCTGTGGATATGTTGCGGGCTACCCTTGACTCTGTTGTGGAGAGTAGCAAATTGGCGGGCTCTTCAGTGCTTGTGTATCGGGTATAGAGATGCTTGCGGTTGAAGTAAAACTCTTTTTCGTACTTCTGCCAGTTCCGAAGAACAGGTTTGGGGTCTATGCCGAGCACGTAGTCTGAATAGGCAATAACGAGTTCCCATTCTCCTTTAATCAGGTAGAAGCGGGAAGCGAAAGCGTATGCGGCTTTTTTATTGAAGTGGAATTTCGGTTTGCTATAATAACTGTCGTCTACCAGTGAAATACCGAGTTTCAGGTCTTTCTCGATCTTTTCGTACACCTCCTTTACGGTTCCGCGCTTGTAGTCCACCAGCGCATTCTTTTCAGGCTTTGTCAGGTAAGGTATGCCGGGTGCAGTCTCCGACTTGGATGTACCGTACGGCTCCGCCCAGATGTTGACCAACATAAAGTGCAGATAGGCACGCAATAGGAATGCTTCACCGTACAAAGCTTTCACACGGTCGGTTTTAGGATATTTGCTCAGAAGCTCCAACGCTTGGTTGGCTTGTGCGATGCCCGCGTAGCATGCGTTCCAATAGTTCAGCGGAGTGTCCAGGTCTTCCTGATCGTAATCTTCCCAATAATACATGGCTTCGTTCAGCCGTGAATGTGTGCCGTTCACCCGTTCGCCTACATTGTCGGTACGTGTTTCCAAGAACGCGAAGTAACTGGCTTCGGGGTAAGCTCCGGCGAGCAATTCGGCTATTTTCTCTTCACTGTCTATCTTCACATCGAGCGTAGAGTCGGGGGTTGTTTCCAGATAGCCTTGGCATGCCGTGAGCAGCGTGAGTATGATACTTAAGTAAATTGTTCTTTTCATTTCAATGCGATTAAAATTCAACATGCAGTGTCATCGTATATTGTTTGGGAGTAGGCAATGAAACTCCTCCCGATTTGTAGAATTCCGGATCTTGCCCTTTCAACTTCTTGTCTGCATAAATCAGGAACGGATTGGTTACGTTTGCCTTCACACTCATTTGCCTGATCTTGAGTTGTGAAAGAAGCTTTTTGGGCAATCGATACCCCAACGAGATGTTTTTCATGCGCACGAAACTTCCGTCTGCCACTCTGTTCTGAGAGTAATTATAAGTGTTGTAAGCCTTTTCGATGTTTTCTTTTCCGATGTTGCGAATCAAATCCTGCGAAGGAATGACGGGGACGTTCGTTTTCCACTCGTCGCCCGGATTGAGCCAGCGGTCGTAGTACTCCTTCGAAAACACGTTCAGATCGGCGAACGAAGGATCGAATGTCGGATTGAGGCGTATCTTGTTGCCCGCTTGCATGGTGACGAAGCACGAAAACTCCCAGTTCTTGTATTTAAACGTGTTCGATACTCCGCCTATGTAAGTGGGTTCGATAGGCCCGTGGTAGATAAGGTACGACTTCGAATACTGCGCGTCGAGGAAATCCGCTCTTGATATTTCGCTGTTCACACCTTGATTGGAAGGGTAAAGTCCGAAGTCGAAGGTAGGCAGGCCATTGTTGTTGAGCCCTTGAAAGTTGAAAGAGAATAGAGCCCCTCGTGGGAATCCGAGGATATTGCCGCGTCCGGTTCCCGCCACCATATCAAAGGTGTTCGGCGTATTCTGCAGGCGGGTGATCTTCTGCTTCATGCCGCTCACGGTGAAAGCCGTAGTCCAGCTGAAGTTGTCGGTTACGATATTCTTGGTTTGCAGCGCCAATTCCACTCCTCGTGTGCGCATATCTCCGAAGTTTGCGTACTTGTAATACTGTCCGCCCACACCGGAGGTACGGATGAGGTCTATCAGGTCGAATGAACTTCGCTGGTAGACATCGAATGTTGCGCTTATGCGGTTGTTGAACAGCCCGAGTTCCAAGCCGAGATTCAGCTCATACATTTTCTCCCATGTCAGGTCTCGGTTCTCAAGATGCAGGATGTGCAACGCATTCTCGCGATCCTTCAGCAGTGTGCGGTTGATGATGAGATGCTTGAACACAGCTGTGGAGTTTATCGCCTGTTCGTTCATTTTGGCCGTCAGTCCGTAGCTGGCACGCAGGGCGAGCTTGGAAACGGCAGGATACTTTTTCATGAACTTCTCTTGATCCATGTTCCACTTTGCTCCGATATTCCAAGTAGGCAACCAGCGCGAACGGCTGTATTTGCCTGCCGTATTCGACCCTTCATAGTTGAATACGCCGTTGAAAACGTATTTGCCCGCATATCCGTAGGTAGCGCTGGCGGAGAGGGTCACCCCTCTTTCGTAGCGTTCGGTAAGCGAGAAATAAGTGTTTCCTTCGTTAGTGAGCTTATCGAAAATCAAAGGATTGGTGAACACCTGATTCCCTCTGTCGTATTGTATCCCATAACCTTGGAAAGGGTTGATGATGCGGTCGGCATAGCGTATTTCGGTAAATCCGAAAGCGCGTATGTCGTGCTCGCCCATCTGTTTGTTGTAGTCGAGCGCAAAGCGTCCCAGATAGCTGCGCAGAGAAGTCTCGGTCTTATTGAACATGCCTCCGTGGGTGAGTGCCACTTGCGGCAGTTGCAAGGGATTGTCTTTATTCTTCAACAAATAGATATTCTCTTGCGCCACGTAGGGAGTTTCATTGGCGCGGAAAGCCTGTATCACGTTCGATTGTTCGGTGATGAAATGCGAACTTTTGGTTACCGCATGACGTACCGACGCCAATCCTTTCGCTTCGATGTTCTCGTTGAGTCTGTATGAAAGTTCGCCTTGCAGTTTGAAGTCGAGCACTTCGGTTTTCAGGTAATTGTTGTCAAACTCGTTCAGAATATTGAACGGAGCCCAGTTATTGCGGTAGTATTCCGGTTCGCCGTTGGCATTGCGGGGGCGTAAGGTACGGCTTGTTCCCAGAGCATAGGCAAAGGGATTGATGTCGAAGTCGCGTTCGAAGGTTCCGATTACCGTATTTTTTCGCTGAGAAAGCGTACCCGGGGAGTTTTGGTTACGCAAGTTTCCTTGTGCGGATATGGTAGCCTTTATCTTGTCCTCTTTCCAGTAGAAGGAGTTTTTGATGTTGGCGGTGATGCGTTTTACATCATCGGCAAGCGTCCAGCCCCTGTCGTTATAGAAACCGATGGAGGCATACATGGTAGAATTCTCTCCTCCTCCGGAGAACGTTACGGTGTGCGTATGGATGGGGCTGTGTGTAAACAACTCCTTGAACCAATTGGTGTTGGCATATTCCCGCTCGCGCATGAACGCGCGCCTGGCTTCGTCCGTGTTTTCCAGATAATATCGCCCGGTAGACGGATCAACGGTTCCGAGAGCCTTATACATCTGGTGGTAAACACCACTACGGCGTCCGTATAATGTGTTTTGTACGGAGAAGTATCCCTTCCTGTCCATCTCCTGATAGATGGACATGCTCTCTTGCGAATTGAGCAGATCGAAGTCCGTATATGAAGGAATGGCCCGCATACTCAGCTCGTATGAGTAAGAAAATCTGTTCGGCGTGTTTCTTTTACCTGCACGGGTGGTGATTACGATTACCCCGTTCAGGGCTCTGGCTCCGTAGATAGATGTGGCGGAAGCATCTTTAAGCACCTGTATGTCTTCGATGTCCGAAGCGTTCAGGCCGGCAACGGCGGAGCTGATGAGTGTCACAGCATCACCCGAAGCCAATTGGTCGAGCGTGAGCGACACTAGGTCTTCATATACAGCTCCGTCGATAACCCACAAAGGTTGAACGTTTCCCATGATGGAAGCGCCGCCGCGTATGTTGATGCGGGGAGCCGACCCGAAGCTGCCGGTGACATTTTGTATCGACAGTCCCGCTACACGCCCTTCGAGCATGCGTGATACATCCGCCACGCCGTCAAGCTTGATGTCGTCCAGCTTCACTGAAGCGGCTGCTCCCGTAAATACCCGGTTCTTTATGTTCTGATAACCGGTCACTACCACTCCTTCTATCTCCTGCACGTTTTCCTGAAGTGTGATATTCATGACGGTGGAGGTGATTTTCACTTTCCGGGTTTTCATTCCCACGAAGCTCACTTCCAACATTTGTCCTTTGCGGGCTTTGAGTGTGAACCGTCCGTCGCCGTCTGCGATGACTCCCTTTGCCGTACCCGCCACGATGGCAGTGGCGCCCGGCAGAGGCTCTCCGGAAACAGAACGCACTGTGCCTTTTATTTCCATTAATTCCTGTGCCGGACAAACCTGAGAGAAGATTGCCGTGAACAGGATGCTGATTACTAATTTTATAACCGATGATATATTCATTGCCTTATCTTGTTATATTTCTTCTTTTTTATATATGATTGCATATATTTGTTCAGAACCGGACGTTGGCTCCTGCGTAGATGCCGAAAGGATGTCCTGCCCTCAACCCTGCCGGATGGCGTGAAGTGAGATAGACCTTATCGGTCAGGTTCACGGCGTTTACTTTTACCGTCAGGTATTTGTTCACATATACGCTGGCCGATGCATCCAGCACGAGGTGCGCAGGCACCTTCTCTCTTTCAGCGATCCTCCCCTGTCCGGGAGATGTGCGCATATCGCTGTTGTAGCGTGCTCCTATGTTCGCGTCGAACCATTTATGCTCTATTCCCACCTGTATGTTCAGTGCGTGTTTGAAGATGTAGGGGATCTCGTCTCCTTTCATCACGTTGCCCCATGAATGGCTTGAGAACGAGTTTCTCATCTCCGTATCGGTATAAGTATATGATACTTGCAGGGGCATGCGCACTTTCCATGCTTCAGGCAAGGGTTGGTATTGCATAAGAAATTCCACGCCTTTTACGCGGGCTTCGCCTACATTAAACTGTTCGAGCGTTCCCAATCCGCCCGAGGCGGCGAGGTCGCTTCCGAGCATATTGCTGTAATTGTTGTAGAAACCGATCAGCTCTGCTTTGAAGTTGCCGGCGGAAACGCGTGTTCCCAATTCCATATTCACACTACTTTCGGGTTTTTGATACAACTCCGCGCTCGGTGGTGCGAATCCTTTGTGAACTCCGAAGAATACCGACGCTTCGGGAACGAGTTGATAGTTTACTCCCACGCCGGGAATCCAAACGCGCGCATGGTTGGGGGTTTCGATGCGTACTTTCCCCGTACGCTCCAGATCTGCTTTCGTATAATCTTTTTTCAGCAGGTCGATGTCTTCGTAGCGCAACCCGGCAGTGATAGTCCATGAGTTATATCTTAATTTGGCGAGCAGGTAACTTGCCAGTGCGTCCGCCGATGTGACGCGGTTGGCGTTCGTCCCGTGGATGCCTTCCATAAACAGCACCATCTTCTTGTTCTTCATGGAGTAAGCGTCGTCCCATTGGAAGCGGTCTTCCTCATCGTGATGATAGCGCAGTCCGAACTCTACATCGAAGAAGAACTCATTCAGGTTGAAGCGGTATTCCGCTTTGGTTTGTATGCCTCTGGCACGATATGTCCTGTTGTTGGCTCTTACCAGCAGCGCTTCGCCTTCACGGTCGGCTTTCCCCGTCAGTATGTTGAAGTAACGGATGTTTGTTTCCGGATCGATGAGCACATCGGCGATAGACCTCTTCTCTTTAGAGGTGATTCCCGCCCGTACGTCGTTCAGTTTGTACCAGTTGCGGTGGAAACGGTTATAATATGCGCTGGTGACTATTTTTAGCTTGTTGGAGAAGTTGAGCAGGTAAGTGGCTACCCATTGCTGATGATTGGTTTTCAACTCGTCCATCTGTGAGCCGGCATAGCGGACGAAAGGAGTTTGTTTGAAATCCTCTTCGGAAAGCCCTACATACGTTTCGTCCGAGTTCTCGCCCGCGTATCCGAACTTCAGTTCCAGCGCATGGTTTACCCCCGTGCCTTTATCCGTTTTTACCATTACTTTAGCTATGAGGTCGTCTCTGTTGAATCCTTTGACGGGATGGTCTTCGTATTTCTTGAATCCGTCCGACTGATAGCGCAGATATTCCACCATAAAACCGAAATGCTTCCACATGTTTCCGATGTGCGTATGCGACTTGAACGTGTTCTTGCTTCCGTAAGAGAGGTTCGCCGTGCCAGAAAAAGTGTTCGGTATAGGAGTCGATACCATGTTGATGGCTCCTCCCGTAGTGAACGGGCCGTACTGAACCTGACTACTCCCTTTCACCACTTCGACGGCTTCCATGCGGGCAGCATTCGGAAAGTAATAAGCAGCCGGGGCGGAATAAGGGGCCGGAGCTGCCAAGATGCCGTCTTCCATAATAGAAATCCGTTCGCTTCGCTCGGCTTTCGTCCCCCGCAGGCTGATATTTGGGCGTAACCCGAACCCGTCTTCTTCATACATGTTTACCCCCGGAACGGCTTTTAACATCCGGTTGATGTCGGTGTACCCAAATTTACGTATCTCTTCAGGAGAGATATAATATGCTGAACCGGTGCGGTTTCTCGCCTTGAATTTACTCCCTAATATTTGTCGGCCCGATACCACCACTTCTTCAAGCCGGTAAACGGTGTCCCTGTCAATATCCTCGTTTCCCTTTTCCTGCTGCTGCGCGTTCAAAGAGTGATTCACCATTTGAATGCTGAAAAAAGAGATACTGATTATCTTTCTCAAATTCGTCATATAGAATCGGTTTATTATGTAATAATGTTTGCCGCAAAGATAGTTTATTATGACATTACCGGTCAATCGTCATTTTTAGGTATTTTTTTAGTAGATGACAAAAAATAAAATTCTGGTTCTGCGGGATTTAGTGTGAATTAACATGCCGAATCCCGCAATTAACGGCATGAGAATTGTACTTTTGTTGTCATTATGAAGAGAACCGAAGACATATTATCCAAGCTACTACTCCAAAACAATGATGACTGGGAGATAGAAAATGTTGTATGCGATGATTCCGTAGAGGAAATACGTATTACACTCAAATATCGTCACTCAACCATCAAGGTTGACGGGAATGAATTCCCGATTTTAGACTTCCGTCACGAACGGAGTTGGAGACATTTAGACATGTGGCAGTACAAGACTGTTCTTGAAGCGAAAATACCACGCTACCGTGATGGAGTCAAAGTGAAGAGCGTACCTGTACCATGGGCATTACCCAATTCACGCTTGTCTTGGCTGATGGAAAAAAAACGATAGAAACGTTACAATCTACCAAAAATCAAACAAAGACTGCACGTCTACTCCGCCTGTCCTTTGAACAAGTACATGGAGTTATGCTCCGTGCTGTAGAGCGAGGACTGGAGAAAGTTAAAATGATTAATTTGTATAAAGAATTGTAGATATATTCAGTAACCATTCTATTTTCCGCCACGACAATTTTATCGGCTGTTTTTCAGCCGATAAAATAAAAATGTCCGTAAGAAAATATTTTTGTTTTAACATTCCGATTGATAAAAACATGGCAGAAGCGCCTTCTTGTCGCAGTCCTTACCATGAAGAATACATTCAAACAAGTGCTTCAGGTAATCCTGAGGATCTATGTCATTAAGTTTACAGCTTTCTATCAGAGAGAAGATGAATGCCGAGTTTCCTGCTGCATCCTCACTGCCGATGTTCATACAGTTCTTGAGCAGCAGCTTTACAGGTTTCATCCTTTGCTCACAGA
>DXOJ01000461.1 GCA_019412865.1 Bacteroides sp.
GATTATTAAAGAAAAGAGTCTTACAAGTTTTAAATATTGATAAAATGTTTCTTTGAATTCTGAATCAGTTGTACCTTTGTACCCAGAATTTAATGAATAGATGAACGTGAATAAAATTTTGCCTTTTTTACTTTTGCTTCCGTTTTTTGCTTCCTGCACCAGTAAGTACAAGATTGAAGGAACCTCTTCAGTGAATAGTCTGGATGGAAAGATGCTGTATCTTAAATCCCTTCGGGATGGAGAGTGGGTGAAGCTGGATTCAGCTGAAGTAGTGCATGGTCTGTTCTCAATGAAAGGGAAAATAGATTCCGTACAGATGGTGACACTTTACATGGATGAAGAAAGCATTATGCCGATTGTGCTGGAAAGTGGGAAGATAACAGTTACCATTAGCAATACGGACCTCAAGGCAGTCGGAACATCTTTAAATAATGCACTGTATGAGTTTATCAGCAAAAGAAACCAATTGGAAGAAAGCATTGGTGAACTGGAGCAGAAGGAAACCCGTATGGTACTGGATGGAGGCGATCTGGATGAAATTCACGGTCAGTTGGTGGTGGAAGGAGACTCACTGATGAAAGCGATGAATCAGTATGTAAAAACGTTCATCTCCGATAATTATGAAAATGTGCTGGGACCCAGTGTGTTTATGATGCTCTGCAGCTCTTTGCCTTATCCGATTATGACTCCGCAAATTGATGATATAATCAAGGATGCTCCTTATTCTTTTAAAGATAATAAGCTGGTTAGAGAATTCCTGTCTAAAGCAAGAGAAAACATGAAGTTGATAGAAGAACATCAACGATTGGAACAAAATGCTTCAACAAATAAGTAATATTAGTTTTATCGGTCCTGATCTTCGTTTTTCACCATTCCCTTGTATTGTTCCGGCAGGGCACTTTCAACCGCAGCGTAAGCCTCTGCCATGGTTGCCTTGATATTTTCCATTCCTTTCCCTTTGGGCGGAATCGGTTCATGAATAGTCAGAATCATGCGATGACGGTGTATCCATTTGCCTGTGCGTGGCAGAATTTCGAACGAGCCGTCAATGGTGACGGGTACAACCGCCAACTGTAAATCATCAGCCAACTGGAAAGCGCCTTTCTTAAAGTATCCCATGTGTCCTGTAAATGTACGCGCTCCTTCAGGAAAGACAACGAGAGAAACCCCATCTTTCAATGAGTCTTTTGCCTGCCGGATTGTTTCCAATACTTTTTTAGGGCCGGATCTGTCTACAAAGATATGTCCTGCACTTTCACAGGCTTTTCCTACAAACGGCAGTTTACGCAGGCTTTTTTTCATCATCCACTTAAAGTTTCTTCCGATGAAGCCATAAATAAGGAAAATATCGAATGAACCCTGATGATTAGGTACGAAAATATAGGAAGTTTTGTCATGCAATTTTTCACGTCCCTCAATCTTCACGGGAATCAACAGAAACAGACAAATTAATTGTGACCAAATCTTCCCCGGATAATATCCCCAGATGTGGGCTCCTCCCAAGAGAGAACCTACAATAGTGACGATTGCCGTGAGGATGGTCAACACTAATAAAATAGGCAAAGCGATGCAAATCTGATAAATATAATACAGTATCTTCATAGGGTTGGATTTTTATCCTGCAAATATACATGATTATTGGTAAAAAAGAGGGGCAGATGTGATATAATCTTTTCGATTGTGTTATTTTTGCCTCTTGTTATTAGAGATAGTTACAAAATTATGATACGTATATTGCATACTGCCGACTGGCATCTGGGACAAACCTTTTTTGGTTATGATCGCACGGAAGAACATGAAGTATTCCTGAATTGGCTGGCAGAAGAAATTCGTCAGAAAGAGATTGATGCATTGATTATAGCCGGAGATGTTTTTGATGTTTCCAACCCTTCCGCTGCATCCCAAAGCATGTATTATCAGTTTATTTATCGGGTGACAGCGGAGAATCCGTATTTGCAGATTGTCATTGTTGCCGGCAACCATGATTCGGCAGCACGCCTGGAAGCTCCTTTGCCTCTGTTGCAAGCTATGCGGACGGAAGTCAGAGGGGTAGTTCGCAAGCTCGAAGGCGGAGAGATCGATTATGACCATTTGACTGTAGAACTGAAGAACCGGCAAGGGGAAGTAGAATTGCTTTGCATGGCAGTTCCTTTTCTGCGTCAGGGAGATTATCCGGCCGTGCAAACGGAAGGTAATCCGTATGCGGAAGGAGTTCGCGAACTTTATGCACAACTTTTGCAAAGATTATGGAAGCGAAGGACGGAGAATCAGGCGATTCTTGCCATCGGTCATTTGCAGGCCACAGGATCGGAGATTGCAGAGAAGGATTATAGCGAGCGTACTGTGATTGGCGGGTTGGAGTGTGTATCTCCGGAAGCTTTTTCCGAACAGATAGCTTATACGGCATTAGGACATATACATAAAGCGCAGCGAGTGTCCGGAAGAGAGAATGTGAGATATGCCGGAAGCCCCATTCCGATGTCTTTTGCCGAGAAACATTATCATCATGGAGTCGTGATGGTGACTTTCGACGGAGGCTGTGCGGTGGATATTGAACGGTTGGAATGCCCGAAATTAATACCTTTGGTGAGTGTGCCGAATGGAGAACCCGTTTCACCGGAAGCTATCTTGAAAGCCTTGAAGGAACTACCCGAGACAGAAGCCGTAGCTCCATATCTGGAAGTAAAGGTATTGTTGGAGGAACCGGAACCCATGCTTCGGCAGGAGATTGAAGAGGCACTGGCAGATAAAAACTATCGGTTGGCGCGTATTGTTTCTACCTATCGCACTGATATCGGAAATACGGTGAAAGAAAATGAAAACTGGAAGAGGGGGTTGCAGGAGATGTTTCCCTTACAGATTGCACAGTCTGCCTTTGAGAAGATTTATCAGGTGGAAATGCCTGTAGAACTGACAGGTTTGTTTGAAGAGGCCTATTTGGCTGCTACCCGTAAAGAAGAGGAGGAAGAAGAATGAAAATACTAGCTATACGATTGAAGAATCTGACCTCGATAGAAGGGACGGTAGAAGTGGATTTTATGGCAGAACCATTACATTCTGCAGGTATCTTTGCCATTTCAGGACCTACCGGTGCAGGTAAGTCTACTTTATTAGATGCCTTATGTCTGGCATTGTATGATAAGGCTCCCCGCTTCGCTAGTTCAGTGGAAAATGTGAACCTGGCAGATGTGGGAGATAATCAGATTAATCAGTCTGATGTTAGAAATTTGTTGCGCCGGGGGACAAGTGATGGTTATGCGGAAGTAGATTTTTTAGGTATTGACGGACGGCGTTACCGTTCTCGTTGGTCGGTGAGGCGGACAAGAAACAAGATAAACGGTTCTTTGCAGCCACAAACGCTGGAAGTGAAAGAATTGGATACGGAGAAAGAATTTCAAGGTACCAAGAAAGAGTTGTTGATTCAGTTGGTGGAGTTGGTTGGCCTGACGTATGAACAGTTCACCCGTACAGTATTATTGGCACAAAATGATTTTGCTACATTTCTGAAATCAAAAGGGGCGGCGAAAGCAGAATTACTGGAGAAGTTGACAGGAACCGGTGTTTATTCCCGGATTTCTCAAGAGGTTTATGCCCGGAATAAGGCGGCACAAGAAGAGGTGACCTTGATTCAGAATCGAATGAATGTGATCGAACTGATGCCGGAAGAAGAGCTGCTTGCTCTGCAAAAAGAGAAAGAACTATCGACTGAAAAGCGTACGGCAGGGATTAAACTGCTGGCAGAACAGAATGAACAACTGAATGTGGTTCGTTCATTAAAAATACAGGAAGAACTTTGGAAGAAAAAGCAGCGGGAAGAACAGGAGGAACAGGCCAGGGAGAAAGTATTGCAGGGTGCATTGGCTTCCCAAGAGGAAGGATTGGTGCATTTTAAGGCACAATGGGAGGCCATACAGCCAGACTTGAAGAAAGCACGTCAATTGGATGTACAGATACAGTCTCAACAAAGCAGCTATATACAGTCGCAGCAGATTTTACAAGCGGCTAACAGGCAGGTGGCGGAGCAGGAGCAAAAAATGCGAGTGGCTGCGGAACAATTACAGGTGTCTTATTCTTCTCTGAACCGCTTATTAAGCCATGTAGGGATAGAAGAAGCACTGCAACTTGAACAGGTGGAAGAGATTCTACGGCAAGAAGAAAGTAAACTGGCTGCCGCTACCAGTACGAATGAGGAACGTTTGTTGCGCTTAAATTCTTTCGGATATCCGTTATTGGCCGAAGAACAGGTGAAGTTGCAAAAAGAGTTGACTCGTCAGCAGAATATCCGGCAATTAACGGAAACGCAGACGAAAGCAAAGACGGAAATAGAAAGACTGGAGAAAGAAGTGGCCAATTGTCTGAAACAATTGACGGAGCAAGAAACCGCATTGAAAGTTACTCAACGTCTTTACGAAAATGCACGTATGGCAGTGGGAAAAGACGTGAAAGCATTGCGCCGGCAATTACAGGAAGGGGAGGCTTGTCCGGTTTGCGGTAGCACAGCGCATCCTTATCATCAGGAACAGGAGGTGGTAGATACTCTTTTCCGGAGTATAGAGCAGGAGTATAATGTAGCATCAACCAACTATCAGCAGATGAATAACCGGAGCATTGCTCTGCAACGTGATTTGGCACATCAAAAAACGGTGGACGGACAAATCGGAGAACAGTTGGCAACATTATATAAAGCAGGGATTGAAGCCGGAAACGAAGAGCAGATACAACATCGTTTGGCGGAACTGGCAGAACGTATTTTGGAATATCGCAATCTTTACGCAGAATGGCAGCGCGGCGATGAAGAAATTAAAAAGATGCGTGCACATTGTGAAGCCCTCCGTGAGAATGTTTCTCTCTGTCGTTTGGTTATGCAGAAAGTATCGTCAGCCAAAGAACAGCTGGTAATTTTACAGAATGCTGCTTCGGCCGAGCTAAAGAGATTTGAAGTGATAGAAAAAGCGCTGAATGTGCTTCGTCAGGAACGTTCGCAACTATTGAAAGGAAAAAGTGCGGATGAAGCGGAAGCTGTCGTAGCAAAAAGAGAGAAAGAGCTGAATCTCGCTTTGGAGAAAGCGCGTAAAGAAGTAGAGGCGGTACACAACCGGCTCTCCGGTTTGCAAGGAGAGATGAAGCAAATTGCACTGGCTATAGGAGAGTTGCAGGAACAGTATAAAAAGATAGAGTCTCCCGAACTGCTTCCCGAAATAATAAAGAAGCAACAAGAAGAAAATCTGAATGTCGAACGTGCCCTCTCTACCATGGAAGCCCGCCTGCTACAACAAGCAAAGAATAAACAGACCGTGGAACAGATTGCGAAGGAACTGGCAGAGAAACAGACGGTTGCCGAACGTTGGGCAAAATTGAATAAACTGATTGGCAGTGCGGATGGGGCGAAATTTAAAGTGATTGCTCAAAGTTATACTTTGAATTTGTTGCTGCTTCATGCCAATAAACATTTATCTTATCTCTCTAAACGTTATAAGCTACAACAGGTGCCCGATACGTTGGCACTTCAGGTAATAGATTGCGATATGTGTGATGAAATACGGACTGTATACTCTCTTTCAGGAGGTGAATCGTTCCTGATTTCTTTGGCACTAGCTTTAGGTTTGTCTTCCTTGTCAAGTAATAATCTGAAAGTTGAATCTCTTTTTATTGACGAAGGTTTCGGCTCTTTGGATGCGGAAAGTTTGCGTACAGCCATGGAAGCATTGGAGCAATTACAGATGCAGGGACGGAAAATAGGAGTCATCTCTCATGTGCAGGAGATGAGTGAACGGATTTCTGTTCAGGTGCAGGTACATAAAAAAGTGAATGGAAAAAGTGTGCTTACCGTGGTGGGGTAAGCACACTCCTTAGCCTACTGTATATGAATTATTCAGCTTAGATTCTTTTACATTAATTCGTTCAGTTCGCTTAAATTCTTCTTGATTTCGTGGATACGATTTAAGAACTTCTTGCGGTAAATCCATAAGATCAGGCCCAGTCCTCCGCCCCATAATAGGATGAAGAAAACTATCATACCCATTCCATATTGCCACACTTGCCAGTAGATAAATGAAAGTATAGCCAGGACTAGGAGGAAGGCAATAGCAATCAATCGTTCCCTGATGGTCCATCGATGGATACGGTTCACGCGGCTGATTACTTCTACCAAAGGCATCTCGTCTATTTGTGTCCGTTGGAGGAAACGGGTGGTGACGATATCCCAGCAAAGAGCAGGAATCCATGCGAAAATGATAATGATATAGATCGGGTTCAATCTGTTGTGCAACAGTACTTCCGCTAAAAATAAGATCAGTATCGGCAGAGAAATCAGGATAAGCTTGATGTTCAGGCTGGCAATGGCGTGGATACCTTTGTCCGCATGCCTTATCAGCTTTTCAAGCTCTTCTTCTTTAATGAACTTTTTGTCTTTCAAGTGTTCATCCAGGGCATTCCAAGATTTTTTTAGTTCTTCCAGTTCCATATATCTTATTCCTCCTTTTTCATTCTTTTAAGTTTGTCTTTGATACGACTTAGTTTGGTCGCTACATTGGTAACCGTCAGTCCGGTGATTTCTGCTATTTCTTCGTAACTCTTGTCTTCGAGATAAAGCAGGATAATTGATTTGTCGAGCTGTCCCAGTTGGTTGATCATCTGATAGAGCTGTTTCAGCATTTCGTTGATCGGGTCGTGTGCTTCTATGGCCCAGTCGGTATCTTTGGTGAGGCTGACTATTTCCGGCACATTCTTTTCTTTACGATAGAAGCTGATACAGGTGTTGAGGGCAATACGGTAAATCCAGGTGGAAACCTTACATTCTTTTCTGAATTTGGGATAGGCTTTCCAAAGGTTTAATACCACATCCTGATACAGATCATTGAGAGGAGCATTGGGATTGGCATACAGATAGCATACCTTATAGATCACTCGTTCATATTCGCGGATCACCGACAAAAACTCTAGCTCAATAGGGGCGCTGACCTCTGTTGTTTGTTCTCTCATGGAGTCTATGATTACTTTTCTGGTTAGTTAGTCGTGAGAAAAGAAGAAAAATCACAGGAGAATAAAGGCTATTGAAGATTGGCTGCCAGAAATTTACACATTTCTTCGATGCTTTTTCCCCGGCGGCGGGCATAATCTTCGAGTTGGTCTTGTCCAATCTTTCCGACGGAGAAGTATTCGGAAGCAGGATGCGCGAACATAAGTCCGCAAACAGAAGCGTGCGGGTACATAGCTCCGTTTTCGGTTAGTGAAATGCCTATCTGCTTCATATCCAATAGTTCATCCAACAGGAAGTTGACAGATTGATCCGGTAAGGACGGGTAACCGACAGCAGGTCGGATGCCTTGATATTTCTCGACCAGTAAATCCGCTATGCCTAAATTCTCGTCTTTGGCATATCCCCATGCTTCTTTGCGTACATATTCATGCATCTTTTCTGTTGCTGCTTCTGCCAGTCGGTCGGAGAGAGTTTGGACAAGCAGGTGTTTATAAGGATCCTGTTCGTACAATCCTTCCATGTCCGCATCAATGGAAGAAGCAAAAGCACCGATGGTATCCGGGATGCCGGAAGAAATCGGACGGATAAAGTCGCTTAGACAAAGAAAAGGACTACCATCTCTTTTCGGCGTTTGTTGGCGCAGTAAAGGAAAGGTGATGAACCGGTCTTTTTCTTTCTCAATAATCAGGTTATCCCCGTCAGAGTTTGCCTTGCAAAGCTTGAAGATGGTCTTTACTTCATAATCCCGGTCAAGCAGATCGAGCATCCGATTGGCTTCTTTGAATAGCTGCATTGCTTCGGAAGCTTTATTACGCTCTTCTTCCGGGAAAGTTGTCAGCCACGAAGCACGGCAGGCATCACATCCGTGAATGTTGGCGATGGCTGCAAAACGCGGTTGGAAACCCCATGCGTGGAAAAAGTAAATCCAGTTGATGTAGGGAGTGACTGTATGTATTTTATAAGATAAAATCATAAATTATGCAATTAAATAGGAGTTTAATGGCGGCAACGTAGTGCCAGGCAAGATTTCCTTCAGGATATTGATGTTCTTAGGCACGGATTACACGGATTACGCTGTTGTTTTATATAGTCATATTTCTAAAAACCGTGAAATAAATCCGTGTAATCCGTGCCTGAAATATTATTTATCGCTCAAAGAACAATTCCTGTCCGCGATAAGTCTCGTCTATTTCTCCGTTGTTATATAACAGATGTCCGTTTACAAATGTTTTCTCTACTTTCCAGTCGAATGTGTGTCCCTCTAATGGACTCCATTTGCATTTGCTTAGAATACAATCGGTTGTTACCGTCCATTCGCTTCCGGGACGGACTAATACCAAGTCAGCCTGATAGCCTTTGCGAATGAATCCTCTGTTTTGTATTTCATACATCTGCGCAGGAGCATGAGCCATCTTTTCTACTACTTTTTCGATAGTAAACACTCCTTTTTCTGTCAACTCCAACATGCTGACGAGTGAGAACTGAATCATTGGCATTCCGGACATTGCTTTTAAGGCACCGCCTTCTTTTTCGCTAAGTAAGTGTGGAGCATGATCTGTGGCAATGGCATCAATCAAACCGCTATTGACAGCCTCTTGCAAAGCTTTCCGGTCTTGCGCTGTCTTAATGGCAGGGTTGCATTTGATGCGGGCACCCAGTGTCTGATAGTCCTCTTCCGTAAAGAGCAGATGAGAAACACAGGCTTCTGCCGTGATCTTTTTTTGTACCAAAGGTACATTAGAAAACAGGCTCAACTCTTTAGCTGTGGAAATATGCATGATGTGCAGGCGGGCGTTTGTCTCACGTGCCAACTGCACTGCCAGTTCGGATGAACGATAGCAAGCCTCTTCCGAACGAAGGAGCGGATGAAGAGCCAAAGGTACATCGTCTCCGTATTCTTTCTTATATTTATCCGTATTTTCTTTGATAATTCCCTGATCTTCGCAATGAGCAGCGATGAGCAGATCAGTTCCACCGAATATATTACGCAGACTGGCCATCCGGTCTACCAGCATATTGCCGGTGCTTGACCCCATAAATAACTTCACTCCACAAACCCGGTGTTTATCCAGTTGTGCAAACTGGGTATAGTTATTATTCGTTGCTCCGAAATAGCAGGAATAGTTGACAGCCGACTTTTCACCCAACAGAATAAATTTTTCTTCCAAAGCCTCCAATGTAGTAGTTTGCGGATTGGTATTGGGCATATCCATGATAGAGGTGACACCTCCTGCTGCCGCAGCACGACTTTCTGTGGTGATATCTGCCTTATGAGTCAGTCCGGGATCGCGGAAATGCACATGTTCATCGATGGCACCCGGCAAAAGATAACATCCGGTTGCGTCTATTATCTCGTCATAGGGGGCAGTTGCGTTTTCTTCACCGACCCATATTTCGGCTATCTTTTCATTCTCGATTACTACTGAACCCAGAACTTTTCTTCCTTCGTTGACAATAACGGCGTTTTGAATCAGTGTACGTTTCATTTCTTTTGTGGGAATTTATGGAACCAACTATTTACTTTTAATTTTATCACACCAAATATGGCTTCTCCAAAGATGCTGCTATTCATTTTAGAAGTCCCTAATTCACGATTAATGAAGATAACGGGAACTTCGATGATTTTGAAACCACACTTGTAAGCAGTGAATTTCATTTCAATCTGAAAGGCATATCCTTTAAAACGAATATGATCTAAATCGATCGTTTCCAATACCTGACGGCGGTAGCAAACAAATCCGGCAGTGGTGTCATGTACAGGTATTCCGGTGATAAACCGCACATATTTAGAGGCGAAGTATGACATCAATACCCGTCCCATCGGCCAATTCACTACATTCACTCCACTGACATAACGGGAACCGATAGATACATCTCCTCCTTGTTCCGAACAAGCCTGATACAAACGGGGTAAATCATTCGGATTATGACTGAAGTCTGCATCCATTTCAAAAATATACTCGTATGCGTGCTCCAGTGCCCATTTAAATCCGGTAATGTAGGCAGTGCCCAGTCCCAGTTTTCCTTTACGTTCAATCATAAAAAGCCGTTCGGGAAATTCTTGTTGCAGTTTTCTTACGATGGCTGCCGTCCCGTCCGGAGAGCCGTCTTCTATGACCAGAATATGGAATACTTGGGGAAGGCCGAAAACGGCACGGATGATATTTTCTATGTTCTCCCGTTCATTATAGGTGGGGATAATTACAATGCTATCCGATGTCTGCATATAGATACTATAAAATTTAGAAACAAAAGTAGTTCTTTTCCTTTAGTTATAGCTGAACTAAGGAAAATTTAACGTGTTTCATACCCCATTCGGAATAAGACGGCATGTTGTCGGAACTAAGCCCGCACCTCGCTTGGGGTAAGCCCACGCCTAAGCAGTGCTCATCCCACGGCTCACGGATGTTTAGCCCACGGTTTAACAGCACTCGCCCCACATCTAAGTAATGTCCGGCAGATACCTTATTATAATACTTCTGTTCTTTGGGTGTATACTCCCAATCTTTTTTGTAATTTTGCGGGGAAATTTTATAGGTATGACAATAACTGAGTTGCAACAACAATATGCTGCCCACCCCAATATGACAGTAATGAAGCGCTTGTTGAAGGACACTTCCGTTCAGACTGTTTTTTGCGGAGGACTGTGTGCATCCGCCGCTTCTCTTTTTTCTTCTGTACTGGTGCAAGAGGGTGGTTGCCCGTTTGTATTTATTTTAGGTGATCTTGAAGAAGCCGGATATTTCTATCACGACTTGACGCAGATATTAGGTACGGAAAGAGTCTTGTTCTTTCCATCTTCATTCCGTCGCTCCATCAAGTATGGACAAAAAGATGCGGCCAATGAGATTTTGCGCACAGAAGTACTTAGCCGCTTGCAAAAGGGGGAAGAGGGATTATGTATCGTTACGTATCCGGATGCATTGGCGGAGAAAGTGGTGTCGCGCAAGGAATTGAGTAATAAAACGCTGAAGCTGAATGTAGGAGAGAAAGTGGATACCACTTTCATCACCGATGTGTTGCATAGTTATGGTTTTGAATATGTAGACTACGTATATGAACCGGGACAATATGCTGTTCGCGGTAGTATTATCGACGTTTTCTCTTTTGCTTCGGAATATCCTTATCGTATTGATTTCTTTGGTGATGAAGTGGAAAGTGTCCGTACCTTTGAGGTGGAATCCCAATTATCCCGTGAGAAGAAAGATGGAGTGTCTATTGTTCCCGATTTGGCGGTGACAGGTGACGTAACGACTTCTTTTCTGGATTTCATCCCGAAAGAGACTACCTTGGCGATGCGCGATTTTCTTTGGTTGCGCGAGCGAATCCAGGTAGTACACGATGAGGCGCTGACGCCACAGGCAATAGCCGTTCAGGAGGCCGAAGAGAATGGTGGCATTACATTGGAAGGGAAATTGATAGACGGCAGTGAGTTTACTGTACGGGCACTCGATTTCCGCCGGTTGGAATTTGGTAATAAACCGACCGGAACGCCCAATGCCAGCGTTACTTTCAATACATCTGCCCAGCCTATTTTTCATAAGAATTTCGATCTGGTAGCTTCTTCTTTCAAGGATTATCTGGAAAAGGGCTATTCGTTATATATCTGTAGTGACAGCATGAAGCAAACAGATCGTATCAAAGCGATTTTTGAAGATCGAGGTGATAAGATTAATTTTACTCCCGTAGAACGTACTATTCACGAAGGTTTTGTAGATAATACACTGCAGCTCTGTATCTTCACAGACCATCAGTTGTTTGATCGTTTCCATAAATATAATCTGAAAAGTGATAAAGCCCGTTCGGGAAAAGTGGCACTATCCTTGAAAGAACTGAATCAGTTTACTCCGGGAGACTATGTGGTGCATACGGATCATGGTATCGGACGTTTTTCCGGATTGGTACGTATTCCGAATGGTGATACTACGCAAGAGGTTTTGAAACTGGTGTTTCAAAATGAAGATGTGGTGTTCGTTTCTATTCATTCCCTGCATAAGGTTTCCAAATATAAAGGTAAAGAAGGAGAGGCTCCCCGCCTTAATAAATTAGGTACAGGTGCATGGGAGAAACTGAAAGAACGTACGAAGAGTAAAATCAAGGATATTGCCCGCGATTTGATTAAATTGTATTCGCAGCGTCGTCAGGAAAAAGGTTTCTCTTATAGTCCCGATAGTTTTTTGCAGCGTGAGTTGGAAGCATCCTTTATTTATGAAGATACACCGGATCAGAGCAAGGCGACGATTGATGTCAAGGCGGATATGGAAAGTGACCGTCCGATGGATCGTCTGGTCTGCGGAGATGTAGGATTTGGAAAAACCGAGGTAGCGGTCCGTGCGGCTTTCAAAGCCGTTGCCGATAATAAACAAGTAGCCGTTTTGGTTCCGACAACAGTGCTTGCTTACCAGCATTTTCAGACTTTCCGTGAGCGTCTGAAAGGGTTACCGTGCCGGGTGGAGTATTTAAGCCGCGCACGTACTGCCGCACAGACCAAAGCTGTATTGAAGGGATTGAAAGAGGGAGATGTCGGTATTCTGATAGGTACCCACCGTATCTTGGGAAAAGATGTCCAGTTTAAAGACTTGGGATTGTTGATTGTGGACGAAGAACAGAAATTTGGAGTCTCTGTCAAAGAAAAGCTGCGTCAGTTGAAAGTAAATGTGGATACACTGACGATGACTGCTACTCCAATTCCCCGTACCCTTCAATTTTCATTGATGGGTGCACGCGACTTGAGTGTGATTTCTACTCCGCCACCCAACCGCTATCCGATTCAGACCGAAGTGCATACTTTTAATGAAGAAGTGATAACGGATGCCATCAATTTTGAGATGAGCCGCAACGGTCAAGTCTTCTTTGTCAATAACCGGATTGCGAACTTGCCGGAATTGAAAGCGATGATCGAACGTCATATCCCGGATTGCCGTGTAGCAATTGGACATGGACAGATGGAACCGACAGAGCTGGAGAAGATTATTCTGGATTTTGTCAACTACGACTATGATGTACTCTTGGCAACTACAATCATCGAAAGTGGTATTGATATTCCGAATGCCAACACTATCATTATCAATCAGGCGCAAAACTTTGGATTGAGTGATCTCCATCAGATGCGTGGACGGGTAGGACGTAGCAACAAGAAAGCTTTTTGTTATCTGCTGGCTCCTCCGTTGGGTAGTTTGACAGCCGAAGGAAGGCGACGTCTTCAAGCGATTGAAAACTTTAGTGATTTGGGAAGTGGTATTCATATTGCCATGCAGGATTTGGATATTCGTGGAGCCGGAAATCTACTTGGAGCCGAACAAAGCGGATTTGTTGCCGATTTGGGATATGAGACATATCAGAAAATTCTGACCGAAGCTGTCCATGAGTTAAAGACAGACGAGTTTGCAGAACTGTATGCGGATGAAATCAAAGGCGAAGGTCAAATTAGTGGAGAAGAGTTTGTAGACGAGTGTCAGGTAGAAAGCGACCTCGAACTATTATTACCCGCCAACTACGTAACTGGCAGCAGCGAACGCATGTTGCTATATCGTGAACTGGATGGACTGACATTGGACAAAGATGTGGAAGCTTTCCGTGCTCGCCTGGAAGACCGCTTCGGACCGGTTCCCCGGGAAACGGAAGAACTACTCCGTATTGTGCCTCTACGCCGTCTCGCAGCCCGTTTGGGTGCAGAGAAAATCTTCCTGAAAGGTGGGCGGATGACCTTGTTCTTTGTTTCCAATCCGGATAGTCCGTTCTATCAAAGTAAGGCTTTTGGTAAAGTGATAGATTATATGATGAAATATACCCGTCGTTGTGATTTGCGTGAACAGAACGGCAGACGGAGTATGCTGATTAAGGATGTTACTAATGTGGAAACGGCAGTCAGTGTGTTGCAGGAGATTGTGGCTTTGCCGGTAAAGGAAGCATAGAAGGTGTTGATTGGTAAATAATTAGATCTATGTTAGGCTTTTTGATAGAAAATACTTATCTTTGAATTTATAGCCGTGAATGTAAAGCAAGAGCGGATAAGAGCCATTTATTTCTAAAAACAAGGGACATGAAAAACATAATAACATTGATCATTATACTTTCATCATGGTTGACTGTATATTCACAAGTAAATTATACACAAGCTGAACTGAAGTTAAAGTGTGATTCTATAATAGAAGAAAGTAATACATTATATCGATATGAAATGGCTGCTTGGAATTTCACGGATCTATTTGTTACTAAACCGGATATCATGGAAACCATACAGAGTTGTCTGGTTTATCAGCAAGGGGATACTATAAAATGTATTGTTATTGATAATCAGGCTCAATGCACGTATGAAGCTTCTTTTCTTTATGAAACGGTTCCTTGCTCAGAAGTTAAAGCTTGTAGGAGTTTATCCGAATATGAAGTACGTTTGATTGAGGCTAAGAAGAAAATACAAAGCGCCTTTGATGATGATAAAAAATATCCTGTGTATGGCTATAAGGACTTTCCTCTAAACTGGATTCTCATTCCATTTAAGGACGGATATAAGTTATATGCTATTTCAGGTACAAGCAAGACACGTGTTATTCCATTCGGCAATGATTACTTATTTATTGCTAACAAAAAGGGGGAGATACAATCCTGGAAGAAATTCCATTCCGGGCTGCTTCCGGTGGAAACAACAGATGAAGTTCCGATGATTAATTTCCCTATTCATTCGCATTTGAAACAAGAGCCTTTTATCTCGGCTACTGATATATGTACATTTAGATTATATTATAATCAAACAGGAAGTACAAAATTTGCTGTATATTCTCCTGCCCTTTCTATCTATTTTATCTATAAGATAGCTACGAATACCATCACTCCGACGAAAGATCTTGATATCCAGTAACCATCTGTTTTCTAAAAGATGTATTCTATCATTTCCCCATAAGAAGCACTATGTCTTATGAGGAGAAAAGGTTATTTCTTTTTTCCGTATAACTTGTCTATCAAATCTGAACGTCCGATACGTCTCAACTCATTGATGATATTCTTTCGTTCTTCCGGTTTATACCAGAAAAAGAATTGCCGTTGAGCAAGTTTTTCCCGTTGAGTTTTAGCACTGAATATCGGTTCTAAAGTATATGGGTGGAATCCGGTGTACCAAGCTTCGGTAGCCACTGTCATCGGAGTAGGAGTGAAGTCCTGTACTTGTTCCAGGTGGAAGTCCAGACGTTTAGTGATAACGGCAAGCTCCGCCATATCTTCTTCGTTGCATCCGGGATGCGAAGAGATAAAATACGGAATCAGTTGCTGACGCAGATTCTCTTCTCGGTTGATACGGTCGAATATCTTCTTGAATGTTTCAAATTGCTCAAAAGAAGGTTTGCGCATTACGGATAATACCCGGTCACTGGTGTGTTCCGGAGCTACTTTTAACCGGCCACTCACATGATTGACTATTAATTCGCGGGTATACTCGGCAGTGCTACGGTTGATAGCTTCATCTTTGCTTTGATGAAGTAACAGATCATAGCGTACACCGCTGCCGATAAACGATTTTTTGATTCCGGGCAAGGCATCTACAGCATGGTAAATATCCAGTAGAGGGCGGTGATCGGTATTTAGATTCGGACAAACTTTCGGATGAATACATGACGGTCGTTTGCATTTCTTGCAAATAGCTTCCTCTTTCCCTTTCATCTGATACATATTAGCGGAAGGACCTCCCAAATCACTTAAATATCCTTTGAAATCGGGTAACTGAATAACCTCTTTTACCTCTTTCAGTATAGACTCTTTGCTTCGGCTGACAATAAACTTTCCCTGATGGGCGGAAATGGTGCAGAATGCACAGCCACCAAAACATCCCCGGTGAATGTTGATGGAAAACTTAATCATATCGTATGCCGGAATCCGTTTCCCTTTGTATTTTGGATGAGGCAGGCGGGTATATGGTAGATCAAACGAATGATCGAGGTCTTTCTGGCTCATCGGAGGATAGGGAGGATTGACAACTACTATCTTATTTCCTACTGCTTGTGTGATTCGTGAAGCCGAATATTTATTGGATTCTTCTTCGATATGTCGGAAATTACTAGCCTGTTTCTTTTTATCTGCCAGACATTCTTCGTGTGAATAAAGTTGAAGGTCATCTTCCGCAGATGTCCATTCTGTTGCACGACAAAGATAGGCTGTTTGGGGTACAGAACCGATAATTGTTCTGAATTTGCTGCTTGTCAGTACAGGTTCTTCAGCGGTGAGCAGACTTTTCATATTCTTCACCAGGTCTACAAGAGGCTTTTCCCCCATTCCGTAAATGAGCAGATCTGCCCCGCTGTCGCACAAAATACTCTTTTGCACTTTGTCCTGCCAATAATCGTAATGACTCAACCGTCTTAAACTGGCTTCGATTCCTCCGATGACTACCGGAACATCCGGAAAGAGTTTCTTTAGTATCTGGCTATAAACCGTGGAAGGATATTCCGGACGCATATCCGGTCGGCCGTCCGGAGTATAGGCGTCTTCGCTGCGTAGTCGTTTGTTGGCGGTATATTTATTAACCATCGAGTCCATGCATCCGCCGGAGATACCGAAGAATAGCCGTGGACGTCCCAACTTCCTGAAGTCACGCAGGTCGTCACGCCAGTTAGGTTGGGGAACGATGGCTATTTTCAAACCTTCCGCTTCGAGAATGCGTCCGATAACGGCAGCACCAAAAGAAGGATGATCCACATATGCATCAGCACTAAATAGAATGACATCCAATTCATTCCATCCTCGAAGTTCTACTTCTTTCTTAGTAGTGGGTAACCAGTCGGTCAATCGATATTCTTTCATGCCGCAAAGATACGGATAATAAAAAACATCC
>DXOJ01000462.1 GCA_019412865.1 Bacteroides sp.
ATCCTTGCTCATGGCATCAGATTCGGGAGATGATACCGGAATCTCACTCAATGACTGAAAGGTATTGATGATCGTTTTTCTATCGGGAAAGAACGACAGTGTATAGTCGTAAAAACTATCGAATTCTTTTTGTATGGCTAAGAACTGTCTTGCATTTGTAATTGTCGCTTTGATTTTCAGACGGTTTTTCACAATGCCATCAAATTGCATCAGTCGTTCAATATCTTCATCGTTCATTTGTGCCACTCGTTCAGGGTCGAAATCACAAAAGGCTTTGCGATATCCCTCTCGCTTTTTAAGGATAGTTATCCAACTCAATCCTGCTTGAGCACTTTCCAGCACAAGAAACTCAAACTGTGTCTTGTCGTCGGTCACTAACTTTCCCCACTCCTGATCGTGGTATTTCACATACAGTTCGTCAGTTCCGCACCAACCGCAGCGTCCGTTTACTATATCTTGCATAATCACACATATTGTTGTAGGCGTAAAGATAATAAAAAAGTCTGATACATTACTGTACCAGACTTTTTTAGATGATTTATATAAATCGGATTATAAAATATCCAGTGCTTTAAATGCCTTAACCAGCTTCTCTACAGCGCGGTCAATTTGATCTTTTGTATGAGTAGCCATCAATGCCACACGTACCAAAGTGTCTTGCGGTGCACATGCCGGAGGAATAACCGGATTGATAAATACACCCTCGTCGAAAGCCAATTTAGTGACCATGAATGTTTTTTCCGTGTCTCGTACATAAAGAGGGATGATAGGTGATTCTGTTGCACCGATTTCAAAACCTGCTTCACGGAAACGCTTCAATGCATAGTTGGTAGCTTCCCACAGCGCTTTAAGTCTTTCCGGTTCATCTTGGATGATGTGGAGAGCTTCAAGAGCAGATGCGGTAGCAGCCGGAGTGTTGGATGCACTAAATATATAAGTACGTGCGTTGTGACGTAACCAGTTGATGATAGAAGAATCAGCAGCAATGAATCCACCGATAGAAGCCAGCGATTTGCTGAAAGTACCCATAATCAGGTCAACTTCGTGAGTCAGACCGAAATGGTCGCAAACGCCACGTCCTTGTTTTCCGAATACCCCCAATCCATGAGCTTCGTCTACCATGATAGTAGCGTTGTATTTATGTTTCAAGCGTACGATTTCGGGCAAGTTTGCCAGGTCGCCTTCCATAGAGAACACGCCGTCTACTATGATGAGCTTCACTGAATCCGGGTTGCACTTTTGAAGTTGCTTTTCCAGATCCGCCATATCGTTATGCTTATATTTCAGTTGTTGAGAGAAGGAGAGGCGACGGCCATCTACGATAGATGCATGGTCGCGGTCGTCACAAATGATATAATCATTGCGATCTGTCAAAGCAGGAATAACTCCGGAATTCACCGTAAAACCGGTTGAGAAGCAGAGTGCTTCATCTTTGCCTACAAAGGCAGCCAGTTCTTTTTCCAATTGAACGTGCAGGTCAAGTGTACCATTCAAGAAGCGCGAACCTGCGCATCCGGAACCATATTTATGCATGGCCTTGACACCCGCTTCAATCACTCTTTCATCTCCCGTAAGGCCAGTGTATGCATTGGAACCGAACATCAACACTTCGTGTCCGCCCATTTCTACCTCTGTACCCTGTTTTCCTTCTATCTCACGGAAATATGGGTAAACGCCCTGTGCCATAAACTTTTGTGGCAGGTCGTACTTAGCTAACTTCTCTTGTAATAATCCCATGAATTATAA
>DXOJ01000463.1 GCA_019412865.1 Bacteroides sp.
GATGAAAAGAGGTAGTTACGCCGTTCCGGTAACAAGCTTCTTCATCTTCATCGGTCCACCCGCGCAAAGCGGCTTCGGCACGCAGAAACCAGACTTCCGAAGCAGTCATCAGAGGCGCATCGGTGCTTTGCAGGACAAACAGCTTCGACAATCCGGAATAATGACTATGAGCAAAACATGTCCCTTGACGAATTCCACGATATTGTCCTTTCAAAGCTTCATCCGTACAGTGTTCGAAATAAGCTCCAAGACGAGGATCATCATATCCGACCAAGATTGATTCCATGTTAGCACTCATGTAAGTTTCATTCCACACACAGTTAAGTTCTCCCAATGGATTGGTATATCCGGATTTGGTAGAAACGATTGCTCCGCCTGTTTCCGCTTCAAAGAAGCCATAATCGTTTTCTTTTATTTTCTGTATTTCAGCACAAGCCTTATCGGGAGCAACAGAGGCAATACGCATTGCCAACCGCAAACGCAACGAATTGGCAAACTTCACCCAGGAAGCGTATTTCCCATCCAACAAAATATCAAAACGTGCAAATCCATTGGATTCCGGTTTCTCCTCTATATACCCGGTGAGGGCAACTACGGCAGAATCGAGTTCATTGAAAAACTCATAATAGACATCCTCTTGTTTATCCGGACGGTAATGTTTTTCGGCATTAGCAAAATTCTTATAAATGATAGGACCATAATAATCCGTCACACGATGCATCGCTTCCACCTTTAATATTTTCGTTATCCCGAACAGAGCAGGATGTGTATTTCGGGTAGCATTCTCCGACTGATATATCTGTGGGAAAATATAAGAATACATGTGTGTCCACATGGCGCTATTCCAGCCGTCCTGCATATTATAATCGGAATTATGCGAGCCCCCGTTCAGAGGTTTGCCGTCATGCATATACCCACTGAACATGTCCGCGTTCAGATTCTGTATCAGTTGGAAAGGCCAGTTCTTTCCTTTTCCGTAGTCGTAATTAAAATAAATACCTTGCTGAATAATTCCCAAACGGATTCCATAGCCATTGTCATCAATAATCAAGTCATCATCCGTGATACCGGACAAATCGGTATTGTAATCACGGAAATTACCGGTACAAGCTACAGAAAACAGCAATAACCCCAACAAATATAGATATACAAATTTTCTCTTCATTTCTCTCTCTTGCTTTTAAAATTCACATTTCAGAGTAAAGCCCAGACTACGGGTCGTAGGCATTCCGAACACTTCAATTCCTTGATTATCATTTCCGGTAGAAAGTACCAGATCCGGATCAAAAGGAGCTTTCTTATACAAGAAACATAGATTGCGAGCTACAAACGAAAGCTGAACATCTTTCAGTACCTTCGTTTTCTGTATCCACTTCTTGGAGAAATTATAGCTCAATGATACTTCACGCAACCGTAAATTCGTAGCATCATACATATAATATTCCGTCACCCCGGCACGCCCGCCTACTATTTTATAGAATCCTTTCACATTGTCTATACGCTGACCGTCGAGCATTACATATCCCCTGTCACGCGCATCGGCCGTTATTTCAGATACTCCATAAAGATCCATTTCCGCCTGTGTCTGCGAAAGGACTTCACCTCCGTAGCGCCAATCAAGCAGAAAATAAAGGGTGAAGCCTTTGTAAGAGAATGTATGATCCCATCCCATCATAAAGACAGGGTTGGCATTTCCTACTTTCACCGTATTCCCATCGCCCTCCACCAATGGAAGTCCTTTATTATCACCCTCTGTTTCGTAAACGATATTGCCTGCATCATCACGCACAAAAGCCTTACCATATATATCACCGATAGAACCGCCTTTAATAAGTTTCATGGCATAGCTGGAAGAAAAACTGGTAGGCCCGTAAATCATTTCTTTCAGATCTTCGTGCAACTTCACTATCTTATTCTTATTGGTAGAGAAGTTTACAGAAGTTTTCCAGTTGAAATCAGGAGTTAATACGGGAGTTCCATTCAGTGTCAATTCCCATCCCCGATTCTGGATATTTCCGGCATTTACATATCGGTAAGCATACTTATCACCTGCAAGTGCGGGAAGTTTGAAGAATTGATTATAAGTATTGGTACGATAATAAGTCAGATTAACCCCTAAACGGTGTTGAAAGAATCGCCATTCAGTTCCAAATTCGATGGCATGAGTCATTTCCGGCTCCATTTCCTTGAAAGGTGCGGCGTCATTCGCCTGTATCTCGCCACCGGCATTGATCTGCGAAGAGGGATTAGTGATAAATGGAGGAATATCATTCCCTACTTTACTATAAGCGCCACGCAATTTTGCGAAAGAAACCCATTCGGGTAACTTCACCCATTTATCAAGTAGCATGGAAAGCCCTACAGAAGGATAAGCGAATCCGGATTTTTCATGGCTGGTATAAGACAAGGTTGACGCCCAGTCATTACGGGCCGTCAAATCAAGAAACAATTTTTCCTTATAACCGATCTGTGCCGTACCGAATATAGATTGCAACTGACGGCGTTGATCTATTCGCTGGTCAATACTGGCAGAGCTGTTCATAACGATATTGGCTATATTAAACACATTAGCAAACTTCAGAGATGCATTTTTCGAATCATATCGGGTAGAATTGACGACTTTATCATTTATACTACCACCAATCGCCGCATCCAACGTAAAATCACCCCAGGTTTTCTTCACCATCGCCATGACATCACCATACATCTGGGTTTCCTGATAATCCATCTCAACATATCGTCCGTTCGCTCCACACAGGGCGGTGGCGGTAGACGCATAGAATTTCTGGCGTAACTTGTCCGCCCAGTAATCCATGTTTCCACGGGCTTGAATCGTCAGCCAGTCATTTTACCTTAAAGTTTGCTGAAAGAGAAAGGATAACGCGCGTACGTGTTTCTTTACTTTGTATGCGGTTCGTTATCCAATATGGATTCTGTTCGAAGTCTTCGGTAAACGTATGCCAGTTCTGCACACCCAGTTTCCGTTCTTCGTCATAGGTTTCAAAATGATCTTTATAATAAGACAAATCCTCTCCACGAGGGAAACGGTAGAGCCCTACCAATGGATTCATATAGAAACCTCCCGATACCGGCTTATTCTCAACGGTCTGTTTCATGACATTCACACTACCGTCCAGTTTCAGACGTTTGTCGAACATGGTAGCCGTCTCGCGCAAGTTTATATTATGCTTTCTCAGTTTATTCTTGTCGATAA
The DNA here is from genome assembly GCA_019412865.1 of Bacteroides sp. Taxonomy (GTDB): domain Bacteria; phylum Bacteroidota; class Bacteroidia; order Bacteroidales; family Bacteroidaceae; genus Bacteroides. The sequence continues at coordinate 3,215 of DXOJ01000463.1, forward strand.
TCCCCTTTCCGGTAGTATTGGCATAGGAGAAATAAGTTTGCAGGTTTTCGTTTCCATAACTGATAGATACGGAAGTCATCGATGTCAATCCGGTACGGAAAAAGTCATTCAGATTATCATAAGCCATCAGATTTTCTTTCTCGCCCCAACTGTCTACTACATCACTGACACCATAACGATTCTGCATTTTAAGCATACTGAATGCTTTCTCGAAAGTGAGTCCCGTAGAGAAATTTATATTCCTTTGCCCGGCAGAGTTTCCTTTTTTAGTCGTAATAAGAATCACTCCGTTAGCAGCCATGCTACCATATAAAGCCGCAGCAGGAGCACCTTTCAGAATACTGATGCTTTCTACATCTTCCGGATTCAGATTAGAGATTCCGTCTCCTCCATCACGATTCCCTGCATTCGCCGTACCACCAATAGCCGAATAAGCCTGTTCGGAAGAGGTATTCGACATCGGCACTCCATCTATTACATAAAGCGGTTGATTATCACCGGATACCGAACGGATTCCCCGGAGACTAACTTTTGCGGAACCGCCCATACCGGAAGAGTTTTTGTTGATTTGCACACCGGCAGCTTTTCCTGCCAGGGCAGCAATCATATTTACTTCTTTGACACGGTTCAGTTCTTCTCCCTTGATTTTTTGCACAGAATAGGCCAATGTAGCTTCATCCTTTTCAAGTCCCAAGGCCGTTACGATGACATGTTCAAGCATCACCGCATCTTCCTGAAGACGTATTTCAAGCACATTCCGACCTGCCACATTGACTTCTACAGTCTTATAACCCACAAAAGAAACTTGTAAGACAACACTATCCGGCACAGACAAAAAGAATTTTCCATCAATATCGGTCACAGTACCATTGGCTCCCCCCTTTTCGCGTATTGTAGCACCGATCAGTGGTTCACCATAGATATCAATTACACGCCCTCTCACGGTATTATGATCAGAAGGAACTTCTATCGTCCCTCTTAACGCTTGTTGCTCCGAAGCATAACAATTTCCTCCCTCCAGGAAAAGTAAGCCTATCAAGAAGCAAGTCACAAAAATTTCTTTTTTCAATGATATAATAAAATATTGTTTGTTCATCACGCCGCAAAAATAACTAATTATTTTAAATCTAGCATTTTTTCTCATTGATTTTGAGGGAAATAAACATTATCACTATTTTTGTACGAAATTAAAATGAAAGAAATTATGG
>DXOJ01000464.1 GCA_019412865.1 Bacteroides sp.
GTTATTATATAGATCTTTGATAAGATTTGATTTAGGGATAATCTTAGTTCCTTGAGATTTGTGATAAGTGATATCAAATGGCAAGAAATTGTAATTGCTTATGGGAGCTACGTGATTGGTAATCCGAGTATTTCTTCCCGTTCCTGATGAATTTCTCGTACCTGTATAAACATAGTAACTCTCTTTCTCTGTTAATACAACATATAAATTACCCCCTCTTGCTAAGTAGGATTTTAATTCATTTCTCCAATGTGCCAAATACTCTTTCATTCGAGGAGAATATGATTCGGAAAAAAGAGTATCACCTTGATACGGACTGATTGAAGATACATTATTATAATTGTATCTAATATTGGGTGAGAAGATTGCAATATCTACATCAGAAAGAGATGATAAACTTTCTAAGTCTATATAATCATCTTCTTTGGAAGTAATTGTAAATCCTATGCCTTTGATTTCTTTCATTTTAAAACATTCTAAATTTAATCAATATATTTTATTTATTCTTCATTGTTTATAAAATGCTTAATAATCAGCTTTGCTTTCGATTTACAACGTTTTTATATCGAATACGAACCGAATAAGCCCACGGAGATAAAAGTCGTAATTTCGGTGCGAAAACGATTGGAGCGAAATTTGGCTCAAAATATACTTCGTAAGCCCTCTTCTAAGGCTTCGTTCCACTCAGCCTTAGAATTACTGCGCTTCCCATGATACGGCATGACTGGTGACAATCAACACCTGTATTCGCACCTTTGTTCTTCCGGCTATTCACGTTCGGCGAATCTGTGAAGTCCTCACCAGTGTCTCTGTCACTATAAAGCAAAGTCACACAAAATTGTCTAATCGAGCCCAAACGATTGACTGACTGCACTAAAGTATCTTACTTTACTTGCGATAATCGGTCAAGGCACAGAGCAAGACCACAGTAATAACTTAATCAATCTGTTTTATGACAATGAAAAGAGAACCAAGTATCAGTGAGCAGCAGGCTCATGAAATCGTGGAAAGAATGGGACGCAGGGAATCCCGCAGCGAGAAGTCTATGGACGACTTCTACAGGAACATCGGTCTGGATCCGGAACAGCTGGCACAACCCGGCAAGACCGTCACGAAAAAAGCGGAAACAGCTACGGTGGATGAACCGTCAGGCGGAACGCCCGAAGAAGTGGCAGTGCTGCAGAAGCGTGTCAGCAGCAAACAACGCAGGCTGTCGCTGGACGAGTACCGTACCGCTTACCTGCGAGTACCCAAGATAACCGACCGCAAACCCGTGTTCGTCAGCGGTGAGGTGCGTGACCGGCTGGATGGGATTGTCCGCCGTCTCGGCGGGCGTGGCATGAGTGCATCGGGACTTATTGAGAACCTCGCCCGCCTGCACCTTGAAACCTACCGGGAGGATATCGAGCAGTGGTGCAAACTCTGAGCCGATTACGTTAGAACCAGTCAAACCGGTGGATACACTCCATCGTCTTGACTGATATTCCAAATGAGTTATTATACTCACAAACCAATCCGACAAGCGGAGGATTCTTGTGTCCTCAAAGACACAGCAAGATATATTTTCAGTTACTCCGGTTAATTCCGGTAACTGAAAATCTTTGCACCGCCGTGGGCAGAATTATCCTCCGCAGTCGGATAATTTCGGAATTTTTTAATCGGAGATTAGACAATGAATGAACCATAAAATTGAAAGAATAAGCAGAATGAAAAAGCAGAGTAAATACGGGAGAAATCCCAAATTGAATCCGAAGACGCACTGCGTGATGGTGCGCTTCGATGATATGGAATGGAACAAATTCCTTACGATGTACGAAGAATCACAGTTGTATGCGAAAGCCGTCTTTCTGAAAGCACACTTCTTCGGGCAGAAGTTCAAGGTGCTGAAGGTGGACAAGACGATGCTAGACTACTACACCAAACTGTCAGATTTCCATGCCCAGTTCCGCTGCATAGGCACGAACTACAATCAGATCGTCAAGGAGCTGCGCATCCACTTCTCGGAGAAGAAGGCGATGGCGTTGCTCTACAAGCTGGAGAAGTGTACCATCGACCTTGTGAAGTTGAGCCGGGAGATTGTGGAGCTTTCAAGAGAGATGCAAACTAAGTGGAAGCAATCTAAATCCGATTGATATGGCATCGGTCAAGGTCAAGTTTCGCCCTTCTACCATAGGCGACAAGGAGGGCACACTCTACTATCAGGTGATTCACAATCGTGTAGTCAGGCAGATATATACCGATTATAAACTTTTCGCTTCGGAATGGGACTGCCATTCCGAAGCGGTCAACTTACATCTTATTTCAAGTAAGGACGAACGGAATAACTATCTGCTTTCAATAAGTTCCCGTATCAGATGGGACAAGGACAGGTTGAATAAGATTATATACACGTTATCACAATCCGGCACATTTGTAGCGGATGATATAGTTGTACGCTTTCTAAATAGGCAAGAGCAATCGTTTAACGACTATATCTGCCTGCAGATAGCCAGATTGAAACGTTTGGGTAAGATACGCACATCAGAAACCTATACGGCAGCACTCCGAAGTTTCAGCGGCTTTATGAATGACAAGGAGGTCTTGTTTGACCAGCTTAACGCTGACCTGATTGCAGAATACGAGGCTTATCTGAAAGGCAGAGGCAACTCGCCCAATACTGTATCATTCTATATGCGCATTCTGAAAGCGGTCTATAACCGTGCCGTTGAAGATGGGTTGACCGAGCAACGGCATCCGTTCAAGTCTGTTTATACGGGAGTAGAGAAAACCTTGAAACGAGCCATATCGCTCAACGACCTTAAACACATCAAAGGACTGGACTTGTCATTGAAACCCAACCTTGATTTTGCCCGTGATATGTTTCTATTCTGTTTCTATACAAGGGGTATGTCGTTCATTGACATGGCTTATCTGAGGAAGAAAGACTTGCAGAACGGCATCCTTTCCTATCGCAGACGAAAGACGGGGCAGCAACTTTTCATCAAATGGGAAAGATGTATGCAGGAGATTGTTGACAAATACCCGATAAATGAAACGGAATACCTTTTGCCTATCATCACAAAAAGGGACGAGGATTATCGGAAACAATACACCAACGAACTTCATCGGGTGAATCATTTGCTGAAGAAAATAGGAAAACAATTGGACTTGCCGATACTCTTGACGATGTATGTTGGACGGCACTCTTGGGCAAGTATCGCCAAAAGCCGCAATGTGCCAATCTCCGTCATCAGCGAGGGTATGGGGCATGATTCAGAGAACACCACGCAGATTTACCTTGCTTCGCTGGATACATCAGTGGTGGATAAAGCCAATAAGAAGATACTGGATTTGCTGTGAAGCCGTGAATGTTTGGCGAATCTGTCCAACGCTTGGCAAGAGACGGATATTATAATGCAAAGTTACGCAAAATAATGATTATTTGGCCATAAAACGCTGAAAATCTTACTTATTGCCAAGGTTTTGTTTTGCTAAAAACACCAAATGTTTACCGAATACCTACTTAAAAAAACTGCAAACTCCTATGTTTCAACAAAGTAAATCTTAGTGACCATCTCTTGCCAAGAGATGGTCACTAAGATAATATGATAAAACGATTACTAACACCGGAACTTGTCATAACTCTTCAACAATTGGAAGGGATTGGCAACAAAACTATATTGTCAAAGATTGGGGAAAATACATCTGCTCCAATCTCGACTTTAGACGAATTAAGTTCGCTCTTGACTACAATTAAAGGGAAGAAATTTGAATCTATTTCCAACTATGATTTAATTGAGGCGAACAAGTGTGCAAAACGCATTATCGCACATGCCGAAGAAGAAGGCATAGGTATTATCACATATTACGATTCTTTATACCCGGAGATTTTGCGGAATTGCAAAAACGAGCAAGGAAAACTTGACCCTCCATTAGTGCTTTATTATCGAGGCGATATTAAGGTATTAGAAACACCGGGAATAGCCGTAATCGGCACTCGTGAGCCAACTCCCAACGGAATCAAAGCCGGAGAGTTCTTTGCTTTTGAATTTGCCAAAAGAGGTTTTAACATTATCTCTGGACTTGCCATAGGATGTGATACAACAGGACATAAAGGAGCATTGTCAGCAAGAGGGCTAACGACTGCATTTCTTGCTAATGGACTTGACTGGGATTCAATATACCCCAAAGAAAACCTTACTCTAGCACAAGATATTGTTGCGAAAGGAGGCTTATTGCTTAGTGAATATCCAGTTGGTCAAAGCTGTGGTAGATATGGGCTGGTAGCACGCGATAGACTTCAAGCAGGACTGGCACGTGCGACCGTAGTAGTTCAAACAGGTGTGAAAGGGGGAACAATGCATGCGGTAAATGCAACTATTGCATCGGGAAAACCGCTGTTTGCCGTAGTATATCGCGATTCTGCTGATAGCTCACATGAAAAGGTACAAGGGAATCTTATGCTTGTACAAGATAAAGGTGCTTATCCATTAAAATCTACCGGAATAGATGATGCCATATTCCAAATAGAGAATAAGCATAAGACTAGTTTACAGCCAGTGCAACCATCATTATTCGATTGAGGTATGAAAAGCGTAATTTTTGATTTAGACCTCACGTTGGTTGACACTACCAATCTGGAATCCTTGCGTCATAATCGAAATTGGCAAGAAGCTTATAGGCGTATTTCTGAAACGGTCATGTATGACGGAATGACTGAAGTTCTTGAGGTTATAAGAAAACATCATATTCCATGTGCAATAGTCAGCACTTCGCCAAGACCATACGTTGAAAAGATTGTCGCTCACTACAATCTGCCAGTTCAACATATAGTGTCGTATCATGATGCGAAACCCATTAAACCACATCCAGCTCAAATGTTGAAAGCTCTTGATTTGATGGGTGTATCGGCTAAGGATGCAATCTCTTTCGGAGACCGAGTAATAGACATCGAAGCTTCTAATGCTGCTGGAATAGAAAGTGTTGCTTGTTTTTGGGGTACTAAAGAAAAAGGGGAGTTGCTCCATTCCGGCTATTCTCACGCCATTGTAAAACCTAATGAAATACTAACCTTAATTCGGTAAAAATGGGATTGTTCGACAGTATATTAGGTGTTTTTAATCCAGATGTAATATCTAAATATAAAAACTTGGTTAATAACCACCCGGAAGCATTTCGTAGGTGGAAAGGTAAACAAATCGTAGGTACTCTTTCTCAATGTTTTGACTTTGAACCTACTTATAGCGACAAGTCATATATAGCATCCCATGAAAAAGAAATACTTGCGTTTGAAGCTATAATAGCAGAGGAAAAAGCGTTTGAAAAGCGTAGGCAAAAAGTAATTAAAGCGGCATCTGACTATCCTCATGCCTTTGTCGTATTACTCAAAGAGTTATCAATTCCGTCAATTCCCGGGATAACAGTGACTTTACCCGGTCAGAGAAAAAGTAAGCGTTCTCAACGTATTGAACGTGAATGCAGCAACAACAATCCATTTTTATCTGATAGATTTTTCACTTCTACTCAAATATTATCTAGTATAGGAGAGATTCGCTCTAAGGCAAGTAGAGTATCTCGTTCTATAAACACTCTAACAAAGGAAGAATACGAAAAACTTCATGATAAGTTATATACGCTTGCTTCTGAGGAAACTCGCATTAAGGATGAGTTACAAAAGGAAGACTCACTCATGAAGTTTGATGATGAGGTTTTAGATAATGAAACTAGGGCGAAATATTATCAAGATTTCTGCAAATCAAAATTTGTTACAGAAACAGAAGAAGGGAAAAGACTCTATTGTGTAGGGCATTTGATTGAATTGGATGCTTACGCTCTCAATGAAATAGATAAAACATATAATCTGCTTAGACATAATTATCCATTAGGATTAAGTGCGTTTGAGAATACACATAAGAATATGGTCAGATTGCAGATAATCAACCATGAAAATGAAATAAAAAATTACGAGGCGAATTATAAACAAGTCAATAGTCAAAATGAGTGGGAAAATGCTCAGAAAATATTCACTCAGGAAAGCCGTGATTTGAATAATTCTTTATTGACTAATTACGGTTGTTATGTTTACGATATACCATTTCAGAAACTTACTTATGATGGTAAAATGGTTTCGGCTACATATCGTGTATGGCAGCATTTTTGTGTATCATATTGTGATGTCGAAGATTTAGATTATTTATATTATCCAAGTGCACGCGAAAACTACAACAAATTAGCAGGCTTTAGAGCAAAATTGCGCTATTTCTATGACAGGGTTTATGATAAGATTATAGAATTCGTTGAAGCTCTTAGGCAAAAACATAACAATATAGTCGTCTCTCTAGGAGATAGTGCCTTGGGCAATGATTCTGTTGATTTTAACAACTATCATTTTTCGCATCTAAAAAAATCACTTGCAGAAAGAAATATAAATATTTTCCCTATAGATGAGATTATACGCCAATCGGAGATATACTCATATATAGTAGTCGTTGAGTTAATCTCAACAAATGAGAGACTTATAACAACATGTAAAAAGTTAATAGATTCATATAAAAAAGCCTGTCCCAAAATAACGTATGTGTCGCTCTGCAAAGGATATAGCAAATCCGAAATGACAGACTTAATCAACAGGGAAAAGCAGAAAAAAGAACAAGAAAAACGGGCAAGGAGAGAAGAAGAGGAGCGCAAAGAACGTGAGCGTTTAGAAAAAAAAAGAAAAGAAGAAGAATGTCTCAAACTGAAGCAAAATCTACAACATTCAGTTCAAAACTGGGAAACGATATGTGGCATTATAAAATACTCTTACTTGTTTAATTACTATCCTACTACTTGTGACTTCGATGCAACAGAAAGTGAATGGGATAATCGATGGTTGGTGTGGAACTTTAAGAATACCCCCGGTAAGACGTCAACCAGTGCTCATACTGATGCGTTAAATAATGTGGTTCCACGATTAAAAAAATTGCTTATAAATACTTTTGGGTTACATAATCTCAAAGAACTTGTGCTTGTGTGTATTCCTGCTTCCAGTCAGCAGAAAACATCTTTACGATACAAAGAATTTTCACAAATGCTATGTTCTGAAACAGGCATGACTTCTGCATACGATAAAATGACAGTAACCAGTGAAAGAATTGCAAAGCACCTTGGAGGCACAGCATCTTCAATGAATGGCGTCGAATTTGATAACGATTTCTTCAAAGGCAAATTTGTGATACTTTTTGATGACATTGTAACCAAAGGTAACTCAATGTTGGCGTTTAAGCGTAAAATGGAAGAACTTGGTGCTATTGTTGTAGGAGGGTTATCTATAGGCAAAACTACTCATATGAGGTAGCTCTGTGGCACATAAGTGTTCATTTAACAATGTTCATTTATAAAAATGGGGACACCTCCAAAATTTGCATCATCTTGCAATACTTGTTTCCATAGTCTTTGCACACAATATTCCAATCGTCCCAATTATCCCGGAGAGCATTATATATGATATGCATCTCCGGATGCTTAACATTATTTTTATTAATTCTCGAATACAAACATAACAGCGCATTATTCAAAGAAACTATTATTATCAACCTTAATTTCGGCAGATTCAATGTAAATATTTCCGTTTTGATTTTTGTAATTAACAATAAATTCAGATGTAAATGGAAAGTCCATTTGAGTTTCATACCCATCTCCCCGACGCATGTCGCCATCTGATCCATATTGCAAACGTACGTTTACAACACCATCAGCCCGTATAGTTATAGTTTCGTTGTTTTTTGATACTTCTTTTTGGCTTGTCACAGTAT
>DXOJ01000465.1 GCA_019412865.1 Bacteroides sp.
TTTATAATCTCAGTAAAGATATTGCATCTGATAGCTTCGGCCTTTTCCAACATAGTGGCATTGTAGTCTTTTTGGAGCTGGTCTTTAGGTTCGGCATAAATATAAATGCCTAACGAACGACGACGAATCAATTCCATCGTCTTTGGGTCTCTGTATCCCGGATAAAACTCAAGGAACAGAGATAGCGTGCCGTTGCGCCTCGGTCGTTGTCTTAGTGTTACTGTCTTACAATACTGCATAATATTTTGTTTATGAATTATTAATTTAGGGTGCAAAAGTCCGAAATGATACTATACTGACTATCACGCAAGGAAATCATTTTACGATTAAGTCTCATTAAGTGGTGGCATTTCGTCTTTAGTGGCTCTTTCAACCATAAATTGGTCTATTTCTGATTTTAGCAGATATACTTGCAGACCACATCTCGCTTTTGTAACTTTCTTCTTGTTAGAGTAGTAGAATACCATATCTTTGCTCAAACCGTATTTATCCATTACTTCTTGAACTGAATAGTAGTTCTCCTTACCTTTGAAGTCCAAATGCTTCACCTTGTCTATGTGCGTCTTTGAATAGAATATCTTACCGAACTCTACTTTTGAAGGTATGTTGTGTCGATGGGTGAATGAACGCCGGGCTACCGGGGTCATGTCATATTGTTTTTCCATTTCCTCTGGAGTAATCCATTCTTTTACTCCATCTTGAAGCTGTGTAGCCCCAAAAAGAGCAAGGGCACTGGGTATCTCAAAGAAGTTGAATCCTCCCAATGATATTTTGGGGATTCTTGCTTCTCTGGTTATTTTCTGCACATGTCTGACGTTTATGGAGTATTTCTTACTTATGTCTTCTGTTGAGAAATACCCATCAGGTGTATCTGGAACTTTGGCTTTATCAGTTTTGGTTCGGGGGATAAGTTTTGGCTTGTTCTCAAAATTGAACCTTCCTGTCTCAGGGTCTCGTTCTACGTTTGCGAACTTTCCTTTGATTACAATCTCATCAAACTCAGATCTGAATATCATGGTGAACTTTCCACGCTTCTCCGTCTTTATATTCTCATGACGTATATGATAACTTATTTGGTCCATGCTGAGACCGTACATTTCTTTTATTTCATCGTAACTGTACCAGTTAGCATCTACATCTTCACCTTTTCGCTTATAATTGTCGATATGGACTTTAGAGTAATAAACCAATTTTCCACGATTAATGCGAGGGATGTTATTCCTATAGACGAAGGTAAGGACATTGGGCTTCGACATATTGAATTTCTCCATGATCTGCTGGGTGGTGTAATAGTTGGCCAAGTCGATTTCTTCAATCAACTCAGCAAAATGAGCATCAACGTAAGCCTTCTTAAAGAAGGTATTACGTCCTTCATAGACCTTAGGAATGTTGAAACGTTCACAACGAGCTAAAATAGCCTTGCGCCTAATATGATATTTCTCTGAGATTTCACTGGTAGTGTAGTATTCTGAATCTTCTTTCTTCTTGCTAAACGATGGACGTTTCTTATAATCAGGAGCATTGTCAAAAGCCTTCTCGATATCAGACTTTCTAATAATAGTCAAACCTCTAAATTGAACAGCTTTGATAGTCCCGGCAAGTGCATACCTATATATGGTAGCACGACTAACCCCAAGCAGTATTGCTGCTTGAGAAGGGCTTAGAAATTCGGCAGGAGCAGCAGTTGTCTCCTGTGACAGTTCTATGTCATCTTGGAGCTCCTGATACTCTTTCTCAAGGTTCTTTTTTTTACGAACTCTTGTTGCCTTTGCGTTGCATGCTTTGGAACAGTACAGCGTTGCCATTCTATGCGCAACGAACTGAACTCCACAACACTTACAATGCTTGATGATGTTCATATGAGGTATCTATTTAAGTCTACACTTTTGTCTCATAGCGTCTCATAGCGTCTCACAGCGTCTCACGATTGTACCCATAATAGACGAGTGGCGTAGAGTTGTGATTCTCACAGCGTCTCACGTTGTATCATCTCTTACAAATTTGTATCAACTGTTGCTCGTTTTTGAGGGGCAGGAATGAAATTTGAGCCAAAAGTATATGGAATAATTGATACCAACAAATATCAACTGGTAAGTGTTAAAAAGAAAACCCCCTCAAAATGAGGAGGTTATTAATGGTTACAACTAAGTAGCCTAAGTTACTGATAATCAATTACTTACCGATGCAAAAATGTTGAAAGATATTTTGAAGCACCATATCATTCGTAACCTCCCCCGCTATGTCCGAAATAAAGAAGATACACTCTCGTATGTCTTGCGAAAGAAAATCCCCGGAAATCTGCGAATCAAGTCCGTTTTGTACTCTATGAATAGCTTCCAAAGCTTTGTTTAAAGCTTCGTAATGTCTTACGTTTGTCACAATAATATCATTCTGTGTCACTGTAGGCAAGTGTGCGGCATCAATAAGCATTTTTTGTAGCTCACTTGTATTCTTCCGTTGTTTGGCCGAGATGAAAATAGATTCCGTAGATTCTTTGGGGAAGTCTTTTAATAAAGATAATACATTCTCTTTCTGTTTATCTTCAATCAAATCAGCCTTATTGAATACAACAATCAAATGTTTTCCTTCGCAACGTGGAATTATTTTCTCCGATAACTGTTCAATTTGAGAAGCGGCATTCACAGCATCTACCATCCAAAGAACAATCTCCGCCTGATCCAACTTCTGAAAAGTACGTTCAATACCCAAACTTTCAATCGTGTCATTGGTTTCCCGGATTCCGGCGGTATCAATGAACCGGAAAGTGATTCCTCCGATATTGACAGTATCTTCGATTACATCACGTGTTGTCCCGTGAATATCACTGACAATGGCTTTATCCTCATTCAATAATACATTCAGTAAAGTCGATTTTCCGGCATTTGTTTCACCGATGATAGCTACGGGAACACCATTCTTAATGGCGTTCCCGACACTAAATGAATGAGCCAACCGCGAAATGACCTGTTCAATTTCATCTGCCAGTTTCCTTAATGCCGAACGATCGGCAAATTCCACATCCTCTTCGCTGAAATCCAACTCCAATTCAATCATGGAAGTGAAATTCAACAACTTGTTGCGTAGATCTGTCAGCTCTTTACTGAATCCACCCCGCATCTGGCTCATTGCCAATCGGTGAGTGGCAGCAGATGAAGAAGCAATCAAGTCCGCCACAGCTTCTGCCTGACTTAAATCCATTTTTCCATTGAGGAAAGCACGTTGCGTATATTCTCCCGGCTGGGCCATGCGGCAACCGTTTTTAATAAGCAACTGCATTACCTGTTGAAGAATATAAGTGGAACCATGACACGTGATTTCCGTACTGTCTTCTCCCGTATACGAATGAGGAGCACGGAAAAGGCTGACGAGCACTTCATCAATCATCTCGTCTCCGTCATAAATACGCCCGAATGTCAAAGTATATGGTTTTTGTTCGCTCAATAATTTGCCAGCTTTGGCTGGCTTGAAGATGCTGCCGGTAATAGAAATAGCTTCCGGACCGGAAACGCGGATGCTTCCGATAGCACCGCCTTGAGCGGTAGCGATGGCACAGATAGTATCTTGAATCATTGTTTTTTCTTTTTGGATGAGCAAAGATAATTGTTTCTAAGTAAAAAACAGAAAATTGAGCACAACTTGTGCTTTATTTGTTTATATTTGCTGCCATGCAGTGGTACACCAAACAAAATAAAACAATAATGCTTATGGAACCAGCGATTAATTTATATTCTTCCAATGAAAAGAGTGAACTCATACGGGAGAACTCACAAGAAATACTTTCTGTCCTTGCAGCTCATCAAATAGCTTTGTGGGAATATGATATCATTACGGGCAAATGCTCCTTTTCAAACGATTATTTTTTTACACTGGGATTAAAGGATGCCGGGATCATTTTTGAAGATATAGATGATTTCTATCGGTTTATTCATCCGGAAGATATTGAATTCTATAAACAAGCCTTTGCAGAAATGCTTTCATCAGACTCTAAGACCTCACAAATTAGAGTTCGTTGTATAAGTGAACAAGGGAAAGTAATTTGGCTGGAAGATCATTTTCTGTCTTACAAAGAGAGTTGCGAAAGTCATCCGGGTAAACTGCTGGCATATACGGTGAACGTCACTTCACAATGCGAAAAGGAGCAACATATCAAATATCTGGAAGAGTATAATCGCAAAATAATTGAAGCATTGCCGGAATTCATTTTTATTTTTGATGATAATTTCTTTATTACCGATGTCCTGATGGCACCGGGAACGATATTGCTTCACCCTGTGGAAGTGCTACGCGGAGCAGATGGACGATCTATTTATTCACCGGAGGTTAGCGACTTGTTCATTTGTAACATTAGGGAATGTTTGCGTGATGGTAAGTTGAAGGAAATAGAATATCCGCTTGAAGTGGATGGAAGTCTGCATTATTTTCAGGCACGTATCGCCCCCTTTGAAGGAAACAGGGTACTTGCGTTGATACATGATATCGGAGACCGGATTCAGCGTTCGCAGGAATTGATCGAAGCTAAACGTCGTGCGGAAGATGCTGATAAAATGAAGTCGGTCTTTTTAGCTAATATGAGCCATGAAATTCGTACTCTGTTGAATGCTATTGTCGGTTTTTCGGAGATTATCGCAGTGACAGAAAGTGAAGAAGAGAAAATGGAGTATCTGGAAATTATTCAGAGAAATAGCAACCTGTTACTGCAGTTGATTAATGATATTTTAGACCTTTCCCGTATTGAATCCGGCAAATCGGAAATGCATTTCCAGCAGGTTGAGATCGCAGGACTAGTGGAAGAAGTGGAAAAAGTGCACCAGCTGAAGATGAAGTCGAATGTAGAATTGAAAGTGATTCGTCCCGAAGGAGAATACTGGACTTCTACTGATCGTAACCGTGTGATGCAGGTATTGTTCAATTTCTTGTCGAACGCAATTAAAAATACGGAAAAGGGAAGTATAACTTTAGGCTTGAAACATGAAGGCTCCTGGCTGAAACTGTATGTCAGCGATACGGGTTGCGGTATATCCAAAGAGAAACTCCCTCAAATTTTCACCCGGTTTGAGAAACTGAATGATTTTGTGCAAGGCACCGGATTAGGGCTTTCAATTTGTAAAAGCATTGTAGAACGACTGGGCGGCCGTATCGAGGTAACTTCAGAATTGGGGCAGGGGAGTACGTTTGCACTCTATTTGCCTTATCAGGAAGTACCGAAAGAAGTTGCTGAAAGAAGCCTCTCACATAAGAAGAACGTCGATGAGGATAAACGTAAAAAGATATTGGTGGTAGAAGACATTGAGTCGAACTTTGTCCAACTTAATATTCTTTTGAATAAGGAATATATTATTTCATGGGTACGCAACGGACAGGAAGCCATCAATAGTTTTATCCGCGAAAAGCCGGATTTGATTCTGATGGATATTCGTATGCCGATCATGGACGGTATTCAAGCCACTGAAAAGATCCGTACTATTTCTCTGACTGTGCCTATTATTGCAGTGACCGCGTATGCTTTCTATACTGAACAGCAACAGGCTATTCAGGCAGGATGCAACGCTGTTATCTCAAAGCCCTATTCTTTGGAAAGGTTGAAAGAGACAATAGAATCTTATATCGGATAATTAATTTTCTAAAAGAGAACTAACATTCTGAATGTTGTAGTGTTATTT